>CAVHWJ010000299.1:0-3308 GCA_963639565.1 uncultured Prevotella sp.
GCGCCGCGCGCAAGTCGTCCGGCATCTTGTCGGGGTCGTAATTGTCGGCAGGCGTGTTCTTGGGATAGCTTTCACGAATCATCAAGATGTCCGTCGCCGCCTCCTCTATCTCTGCCTTCTTGGCCTTGGAGATAGGAGGAAAGGGGAAAGTGTTGTAGCAGAGACCTGCGGAATACCTGTAACGAGTTTCCAACTTACCGCCCACCGTGCGAACCCACACCATGTGCATCTCGCTGGTGAGGATGCCGAAAAGCCATAATGGAGCATCGTGGATAACAAATGCAGAATTTGAAACCACCCTGTTTTTCTCCAAATATCCAATAGGTATGTATTTCCGTCGTTCTGACGAAACCGATGGTATGATAATCTTTTCCTTGTCCAAGTCAGGATGTTCCCTAAACTGATAGGGCTTCTCCGCCAACTTCAAGCAAGAAGCATCTGTGCTATCCAATCGCACAGCCCTCGTTCGCTCTACCCGATGGCGTATTTCCTCATTCTTCATAGCATCGTCAGCATCCTTATCTTCTATCCACAGACAATACCTTGGTTTGGCGTTGATAAATTCCTCCGAGCCATACATCATCCTCAGATAATGGGCGTAAGAAGGATATTTTGAGACGAAAGCCTCATATTCGTCCTTGTCGAACAAAAGGTTTCCGCCATCATACGGCATACATCCAAAGCACAACTTGGGATAACCATCGGGTGCATGGACATCTTTACAAACTATCGAGTTCGTTCCTACTGACAAATAAGGGCTAATCGTTGCACTCTCTATTCGCTTATCCGCAGTGAACAATAATTTCCTCGTATTGCTTCTGTTGGAAACCCCTACAACCACAACCGTTACGCCGGCATTATACTTGGCATTGTTAGTCCATTTGAACGAGGTATAGGCAAAAGAAATCTCTTCATTCATCCTCAATATCTGAGGCCAAAGCACCGAAACCTGTTCCCCTTGACAGATAGAGTTCGTACTAACATAAGCATACTTTGCCATGCTTCCCTTTATATACTTTGCGCCCAAATAAAACCAGATAGCGATATAATCGAGAATCTTGCTGTTTTTTAGTTCTCCAAAAACAAAAGCAATATCTTTCTTTTGCCCCTTTGTTTGCAGTTTGCTCCCCAAGTACGGCGGATTTCCAAACACAAACACCTCTTCCTCTTTGTCGTGCGGACATACCTCCTCCCAATCCAGTCTGCACGCATTGCCGCACTTGATTTGGTTGATGTTCTTCAGTGGCAGGGCAGCCACATTCACTCCGAAATCGGCGTGGAACTTGTTGTTCATCTGATGCTCGGCAAGCCAAAGGGAAAGCATCGCCACCTCGTGGGGGAAGTCGAGAAGCTCGATGCCATAAAACTGGTCGAGACGGATGCACGAGCCGTCGATGAAGTCGAGCATCCGCTCAGGCATACACTTCATGCGTAGGCGCAGGATGTCCATCTCCAAAAGGCGCAATTGCTTATAGGTGATAATCAAAAAGTTTCCGCTGCCGCACGCCGGGTCAAAGAACTTCATCTTGCTCATGCGCTTCAGCAACCGGTCGCAGCCCTTTACGATGGGCTTGCACTCATCAAGAAACTGATTGTAAGAAATCACGCTCATGTCGTAGAGATTCCTCTTTTGGCCGTAGGCATCCGCAAGTTTCTTGTATTCCGCACGCAGGTCGTCCATAAACAAAGGGTTAATCACCTTCATGATGTTCGGCACGCTGGTATAGTGCATACCCTCCTTGGCGCGCACGTCGGGATTAACCACCGCCTGAATCATGCTGCCGAAGATGTCGGGGTTGATGTCCTTCCAGTCCAGTTCGCCGCTCTCTATTACGATTTTCCTCGCCTTGCGCCCCATTTTCGGAATCGGGATGTCTATGGCGAACAAGCCGCCGTTTACGTATGGGAAGGCGTTGATTTCCTTGGGGATGTCCTCCTGCCGTTGGCTCATGCGTAGGTTCATCACACGGAATGCCGCGCCAATCATTTCGCTCAGGTCCGAGCCGTCGTCCTTGGTAAACTGCCGGATGAAATTGGTAAAGAGGTTTTCCTCGAAGATGCCCGTGTCCTCGGCGAAGAAGCAGAAGAGCAAGCGGGAGATAAAGATGTTGAGGTCGTGGAGGTCGTCGTCGCTGTTATACTCGTTGTAGGCGCGAATCTCGTCGTGCAGCTTGGCGAGTTTCTCGGCGGCTTTCACGTCGGCAGGGTTCTCCTCCACATTGTGGACCCGCTCCACGTTCATTAGCGGATAGAAGAAGCCGAAGTCGCTGTGCATCTTCGAGAGCTTCTGCTCGTAGGTGTCGTTCTCCCTGGTGTCCCACGCCAGAACGGTGTCGCCGTCGCTCACGGCTATAATCTTGGGCGCGGCCTTGCGCACCCGTTCATCGGTCTTCAGCGACTCCAGCTTCGCGGTGAGCCGCACCGTAGCGGAAGGCTGATAGCAGAACAAGCCCTTGATGAGCAAACCCTCAAAAGTCTTCAGCACGCCCTTGCCCTCCTTGTAGCGGGCCACGTCTTTGTCGCTCTTGCCGAACGCCTTTAATATCTCGTAGCCCACTTCCGCCGCAGGAATCTTCCTGCTTTTCAGAACCATGAGCCGCGCCTCTATATCCTTGTAACCGAGTTGTAGTTTCCTTGCCATAAGCCGCCAAACCGATGGAAGCCCATGGCAAAGCCACCAAGCCCTTTTTACTCCACCGATTCCCGAAAGCAGAAACCATCCATGAAAAGAATGTTTGTTACCATGTCCGTGCGGCATCCTGCCACGGAGCGCACGGTTAACCAAGACCGAGTATGATATAAAAAGAATGGCGCAGGAATCTTGCCTGTTTCTTATTCTGCTCTTCGTGGTGTAGGAGACCATAGATACCAAGAATAAGAAGCAATAGATGCCTACGCCAAACTGCATATATATAGATAGCACAGGATGCGTCCCTTCTTACGAAAGGACACACCTATGCCATGTGTATATATCACACAGTGGGTAGACGCCCACCGCTGTCTTCCTCTGAGTATCACTTGAAATTTCCTACGTTTCGAAGAGTCAGAAGAACACGTTAGCAAACGTCTTCAATTTATAAGATACGCCAAGCCCGGGACTTGCCGGCAGACTACTCTTAGTCCGCCATCCACGGGATGACGGTGTAAAGGTAGTGAAAAGAATCGGTGCGGCAAAATTTTCAGGCATTTCCTTTCATTCAAAACAAAAATACTCGGGTACTTGCCCACGGCTCTTTCATTTAAAACGGCTCGTCATTTGTGTTAAATACCGCTATCTTTACAAAAAACGCCGCAGGGCAAGCCTGTTT
>CAVHWJ010000300.1:0-3302 GCA_963639565.1 uncultured Prevotella sp.
TCCTTCAGAACGTGTTTGATTTCCTCGTCATCGCTCTCTGCGTGTTCCTTCTCGTTAAGGGCATCAACCGTCTGGCGAGGAAGAAAGACGAACCGAAAGAGGAAACTCCCGCTCCCGAACCTACTCCCTCTGCTGAGGAGAAGTTGCTCACTGAAATCAGGGATTTGCTGAAAGAAAAGAAATAAGGTAAAAAGAACAGACCATCCCGGGGCGATACCGCCTGAGATGGTCTGATTTTGTATTCCATGCTTTTATAATGCCTATACGGTCATTATCTCCTTGTTCTTGGCTGCGAGCAGGTCGTCAATCTTCTTGATGTACTTGTCGTGTATCTTCTGCAGTTCGCCCTCGGCGTCTTTCTCGTTGTCTTCCGAAAGACCGTCCTTGATTGCTTTCTTCAGCTTGTCCTTTATTTCGGCGCGCACGTTTCTCACCTGAACCTTCACCTTCTCGCCGATTTTGTTGCACTGCTTTGCCAGTTCCTTGCGGCGTTCCTCAGTGGGCTGCGGTATGCCGAGGCGGATAATCTCGCCGTTGTTCTCCGGTGTGATTCCCACTTCGGAATCCATGATTGCCTTCTCGATGTCGCGTATCATTTTCTTGTCCCACGGCTTGATTGCTATCGTGCGTGCGTCTGGCACTGACACGCTCGCCACCTGGTTGAGCGGCACTTTAGAGCCGTATGACTCCACCCTCACGCAATCGAGGATTGCTACATTGGCACGTCCGGCACGGATTCTGTTCAGTTCTTCCTCCAGATAGAGTGCCGCCATCTCCATTTTCTCTGCGCTGTCGTTAAGCGTCTGTTTTACGTCTATCATATTTTCTTGTTTTTATATTTTTCATTTTTAGATGTCTGCAAAAATAATTATTATTTGCGAGGTACGCAATAAAGTGGCTTGGAAATTAGAAATGACGAAATAATTTATGAAAAATTACTTCCCGTTGGTCAGTGGGTCTTCGACAAATCTCATGGTTAATTCATGGGAATTTATGTTCAAAAGAAAACAAATATCTTTTTGACACGAATATCCATGAATTAACCACGAATTTTCATTAATTGTAGCTATATGTTATTGCTGAATATTTACGCCTATCCCTTAGACTGCCGTTTTTGCTATGACAGGAAGCCCAGCAACGCTCCTGCCGCAACGGCGGAACCGATAACTCCTGCCACGTTCGGTCCCATGGCGTGCATGAGGAGGAAGTTGTGGCGGTCGTATTCCAGTCCGAGGTTGTTGGAGATACGCGCGCTCATAGGCACTGCGCTGACTCCGGCGTTGCCGATAAGCGGATTGATTTTCTTGCTCTGCGGCAAAAAGAGGTTCATGAACTTGACGAACAGGATTCCTGCCGCACTGGCGATGATGAACGCGAAAGCTCCCAAGAGGAAGATGAACACGGTGTTCATCGTGAGAAATTCGCTTGCCTGAGTGGAGCAGCCCACCGTCAGGCCGAGCAGCATCACGATGATGTCGTTAAGCGCGCTCCCTGCCGTCTTTGCCAGTCGGGTTGTCTTTCCCGACTCTTTCAAGAGGTTGCCGAAGAACAGCATACCGAGCAGCGGCAGTCCCGAGGGAACGATGAACGTGGTGAGGAGCAGTCCGATAATCGGGAACAGTATTCGCTCCGTCTGGCTCACGCGGCGTGCCGGCTGCATACGGATGAGGCGTTCCTTCTTGGTGGTGAGCAGACGCATCAACGGCGGCTGTATCACGGGGACGAGTGCCATGTATGAGTATGCGCACACGGCGATAGCTCCCATCAGGTTGGGGCTGAGTTTCGACGACAGGAATATTGCCGTGGGGCCGTCAGCTCCGCCGATAATGGCGATGCCGGCAGCCTGGTTGGGTTCAAAGCCCAATGCCAGCGCAATCATATACGCACCGAAGATACCAAACTGCGCCGCCGCGCCGATAAGGATGAGCTTGGGGTTGCTGATAAGTGCTGAGAAATCCGTCATCGCGCCGATGCCCAGGAACACCAGCGGCGGATACCACCCCTGCCTTACGCCCTGGTAAAAGATGTTCAGAACGGAGTTGTCCTCATAGAGTCCTATCTCAAGTCCTGCGTCGGCACGGAACGGTATGTTGCCCAGCACGATGCCCAGTCCGATAGGCACGAGCAGCAGCGGCTCAAAGTCTTTCTTTATGGCCAGCCATATAAAGAACATGCCGACCACAATCATAATGAGGTTCCCTGCCGTGGCGTTGGCAAAGCCGGTGTAGGTGAGGAACTCATTGAAATTGCTGACGATAAAATCAAGAATGTTCATAGTCGATAAATTTTATCCGATTGTTACTAAGGCCGCGCCTTCCATCACGGTATCGCCGGTGTTCACGAGTACGGAGGTCACTGTGCCGTTGCACTCCGCCTCGATGTTGTTCTGCATCTTCATGGCTTCGAGAACAACCACCGTGTCGCCGTTCTTCACCGTGTCGCCCACTTTCACCTTCACCTCTGTTATGGTGCCGGGCAGCGGTGCCGTCACTTTCGTCCCTGCCCCTGCTGCCGGAGCCGGTGTCTGCGGTGCGGCAGGAGCTGCCGGTGCAACCGCTTTCGGTGCGGGAGCAGCTGGTTTCACCACAGGACGCTTGGGCATCTGCGACGCCTTAATCGGTTCTTTCATCTCAACCTCGAAGTTGATGCCGTTCACACTCACGTTGGCGATGTTGCCGTTCACGTCTACTATCTCAACGTCGTAATCAACTCCCTGTACTTTATATTGATACTTGTTCATTGTATTTCCCTTTCAGTTTTTTTTTGATATTAATTGAATAAGTTTCTCAGAGGCGGTTTCCCTCCAGCGGCGCGTTCCACAGAGTGTCGCGCTCCTTTATTGTGATGATGTTGCTCTCGGTGTCGTGTACGTTGTCCTGATACTGTTTGAGAGCCATTGAAATCACGGCGATATAAACCTCCTTGTCGATGCCGGCGGTCTTTATTCCGTCTTTGAGTATCACCTTTGTCTTGTGGCCCGTTTCGGCGATTTTTTCGCCGGCCTTCACCGCCACCTTCACCGGCGCGATGCTCTGTGCCTTCTTCAGCGACTGCTTGTGCGCCATGAAGATGCCGAGCAGACGGAAGAACACGTAGAGGAGGGCGAGGCAGAAGAACACGATGCCCATTGAGAGGATTGAAATGCCGAAGCCGTGGGGGTCTTCACGTTTCAGTTTGGCGATTTTCGACTCGCCGGCCTGGATGTAGTTGCTCGAACCCGGCGTCACCTCGTCGGCGGTCTTCACCGTCCACTTCGCGCTGCCGTCTTTCACCCTCGCGTATGACAGGTTGGGCGACAGGGC
>CAVHWJ010000301.1:0-3269 GCA_963639565.1 uncultured Prevotella sp.
GTGGCGGTGATTGTGGCCTTCGTGCTGATGACGGTTTATATGAAAAAGTTTAAAGAACAACATAAAAAGATTATGTCCGATGGAGAGCAGTAAGAAAAAGATAATAATTAACGTGGGTCGCCAGATAGGCAGCGGCGGACTGATTGTCGCCAAGATGCTTGCCGACGATTTCGGCTGCGGCTTCTACGACCGCGAGTTGCTCACTATTGCCGCCAAGGAGAGCGGCTTCTGTGAGAAATTCTTTGAGCAGAACGACGAGCAGAAAGGATTTTTCCATTCCCTCTTCCACCTGCACACGCCGCTGATAAGCGACAGCAGTTTCTACGACAATGACTTCTCGCAGGAGGGACTGTTCAAGTTCCAGAGCGACACTATCCGCAAGCTCGCTTCCGAAGGCTCGTGCGTCTTCGTGGGAAGGTGTGCCGACTATGTGCTGAGGGATTTCGACAATGTGGTGAACGTGTTTATCACCGCAAGGATAGAAGACCGTATCGCTGAGATACAGAAGCGCAAGGAGTGCAGCGAGGAGGAAGCCCTGAAGTTCATACAGAACGGCGAGAAATCGCGCTCCACCTATTATAATTATTACACGGGCAAGAAATGGGGCGACAGTTCGTCGTATGACCTCTGCGTGAACACCTCCCTCATGGGACTTGAGGCAACTGAGGTGTACATAAAGGAGTTCATACAGAGAGTATTGAAGATTGACTGACAGTCCGTTTGAGACACAGATTCTTTCAACGGATTGTTTTCTTTCAAAATATAAAAGGAGAAAGTGAAGAAGATAGGCATTATCAGCGACACCCATTCATGGTGGGACGACCGTTATCTGAAATATTTTGAACCCTGCGACGAGATATGGCACGCCGGGGACATCGGTTCGGTGGAAGTGGCGGAGAGGCTCGCGGAGTTCCGCACCTTCCGCGCCGTCTGCGGAAACTGCGACGGCGGCGACCTGCGCCTGATGTACCCCGAGAAGCTGCGCTTCAAGTGCGAGGACGTGGACGTGCTGATGAAGCACATCGGCGGTTATCCCGGCAACTACGACGCCAGCGTGCGGTCGCAGATTTTCGCCATGCCGCCCAAACTCTTCATTAGCGGCCACAGCCATATCCTGAAGGTGCAATACGACAAGACACTGGGCTTGCTGCACATCAACCCCGGTGCCGCCGGAATACAGGGGTGGCACAAGGAAAGGACAATCGTTAGGCTGACCATTGACGGGGACAAATTCCCCGACTGCGAGGTGATTACCCTTGCGGACTGAAAACAATAAACATCTAAATATATAAGATATGAAGACTTATTTAGTGACCGGAGCTGCCGGTTTCATCGGAGCGAACTACATCAAGTATCTGCTCAACCGCAAGTATAAGGACGAGGACATAAAGGTTATCGTTCTCGACCTGCTGACATACGCCGGCAATCTCGGCACAATCAAGGAGGACATCGACAACGAGCGTTGCTTCTTCGTGCGCGGCGACATCCGTGACCGCAAGCTCGCCGACACCCTGTTTGCCGTGAACGACATCGACTATGTGGTGAACTTCGCCGCGGAGAGCCACGTGGACCGTTCCATCGAAAATCCGCAGCTCTTCCTCGAAACAAATATCCTCGGCACGCAGAATCTGCTCGACGCCGCCCGCAGGGCTTGGGTGACAGGCAAGGACGAGAACGGCTACCCCACATGGAAACCGGGCAAACGCTATCACCAGGTAAGTACCGACGAGGTTTACGGTTCGTTGGGCGCGGAGGGCTTCTTCACGGAGAACACGCCCCTGTGTCCGCACAGCCCTTACAGTTCGTCGAAGACAAGTGCCGACATGATTGTGAAAGCCTACCACGACACTTACCACATGCCGGTTTCTATCACCCGTTGCTCAAACAACTACGGTCCTTACCATTTCCCCGAAAAGCTCATTCCGCTCATCATCAACAATATCCTTGAGGGCAAGAAACTGCCTGTCTACGGCAAGGGCGACAACGTGCGCGACTGGCTGTATGTGGAGGACCACTGCAAGGCCATCGACCTCGTGGTGCGCGATGGCCGCGAGGGCGAGGTTTACAACGTGGGCGGTCACAACGAAATGACCAACATCGACATCGTGAAGCTCACCATAAAGACCATACACGACATGATGGCTGAGAACAAGGAACTGCGCTCTGTATTGAAAAAACAGGTGAAGGACGAGAACGGCGACATCGACATCAGTTGGATAAACGAAGACCTTATCACCTTCGTAGCCGACCGTCTCGGCCACGACCGCCGCTATGCCATCGACCCCACGAAGATAAAGGAAGAACTCGGCTGGTATCCTGAGACGAAATTCGCCGACGGCATCGTGAAGACCATCAAGTGGAACCTCGAACATCAGGACTGGATAGCCGAGGTGACGAGCGGCGACTACCAGAAATATTATGAGATGATGTACGGGAATAGATAATGGGGATAAAGAAAAACTACTACAAGATATGAAAAAGATATTGCTATTGGGTTCCGGCGAACTTGGCAAGGAATTTGTCATCGCCGCGAAGCGTGCGGGACAGTATGTTATAGCTTGCGACCGCTATGCCAACGCGCCCGCCATGCAGGTGGCTGACGAGTGTGAAGTGTTCAATATGCTCGACGGCGAAGCCCTCGACCACGTTGTGGAGAAGCATTTCCCCGACATCATCGTGCCTGAGATAGAGGCGATACGCACAGAACGCCTTTTCGACTACGAGAAAGAGGGCATACAGGTGGTGCCGAGCGCAAGGGCGGTGAACTTCACCATGAACCGCAAGGCCATTCGCGACCTCGCCGCAAAGGAACTGGGACTGCGCACCGCAAAGTATTTCTATGCCAAGACACTCGACGAACTGAAAGAACACTCACGCGAGATTGGTTTCCCGTGTGTGGTGAAACCCCTCATGTCGTCGTCGGGTCACGGACAGAGCACCGTGAAGAGTGCCGACGAACTGGAAACCGCTTTCAATGCCGCCATGGAAGGCAGCCGGGGCGACGTTAAGGAAATCATCATAGAGGAGTTCATACATTTCGACAGTGAGTTCACATTGCTCACCGTTACGCAGAAGAACGGTCCGACACTTTTCTGTCCGCCGATAGGCCACGTGCAGAAAGGCGGCGACTACCGCGAGAGCTGGCAGCCCTTCTGCATCCCGCAGGACGAGTTGAAGAAAGCCCAGGACATGGCGGCAAAGGTTACAGGAGCATTGACCGGCGCAGGAATATGGGGAGTGGAGTTCTTCCTCACCAAAGAGGGCGAGGT
>CAVHWJ010000302.1:0-3262 GCA_963639565.1 uncultured Prevotella sp.
CATACGCCTCTGCCGAGGCGAGGAAGCGGTCGATGAAAGTGGTGCTTGTCTGGGGGTGGTTCACGGTGACTACAAGAAAGGCCTGGTCCACGTTAGCCGCAATGATATGGCTCTGTTTGCTCAGGTTCTGCGACTTGCGTATGATGTAGTTCCTCCTGTCCTCGATAGCGTTGATAAAGGCGGTGCCCTCCTGGTTGCGTATTATCTCCACCCTGTCGCCCACGGCAACGGGGTTTGTGCTGCGGATTCCCTTCAGCCTGAAATTCCCCTTTATCTTGCTTTCCACGATGCAGCCGTCGTCGGTCTTCACGGTGTACCAGCTGCCGGTGTTCTTTACCACTAATCCTTTCATGCGCTATCGTATGTCGGTAATTGTCATTCTTCGTCCTCTTCCGTGGCGCGCAGTATCACGCTTGTCGCCCCGAGGGTGAAGAGCGTTCCGCCGTAAATCACCCTGCGCTCCCTGTCGCCGAGGATTTCGTTGTCCACGAAAGTCCCTGTGTTGCTCGGTCCGTCGCGCAGGATGTATTTCAGCTTGCCCGTCTTCTTGTCGGTAGAGACGTTTATCACGCAATGGTGAATGTCCACGCTCGGGTCGCTCGTCTCGATTTTCAAGTCCACCTTTGAACCCTTGGTGTATTTCCCGATGGTGTTGTCGCCCATTTTAAGGGGGAGCACCTGTTTGTGGTGAAACACGTTCTCGATTACGACTATCGAACCGCAGCCGTTCTCGTTAGCGTTCTCGTCGGGATTTTCGTCCTTCTGTTTGTCGCGCACCTTGGATGTTCCCATGCGTATGGCAAACTCCTTGTAACATTCCGGGCACTGGAACACGAGGGACTGTCCGTCTTTGTATTTGGTTTCGTCGAATATGATGTAATTGTCACATTTCGGGCAACGTACTCTTTTCATAAAATCATTTTACGTGGTAAATCCAGGCTTCCTTGAATATTTCGTTCTTTCTGAGCGAGTCAAGTCCTGCAAACGCCTCTCTCTCAGAACTGTAATTGCCGAACACTACTTTCAGCGTGGAACCTGCCTTGCCTATCACCTTTGTTTCTTTGTAGCCCTCCGACTGGAGTTTGGCGGCGAAACTCTCGGCGTTAGTCTTGGTTATGCGGCACGCCAGCACTATGCAGTATCTGCCGCTGAGGTCTTTTGCCGTGTCGGCTTTCGCTTCTGCGGAAGAAACTTTCGTCAGGGTGTCGCGCTTGGCTGCCGTCACAGGAGACTTTGACAACACCTCTTTAATATGTCTGCCGTCAGTCTTCTTTATGTCTGTCTTGGCGTCGCCCGTAGGCACGAGCCTGTACAGCAGTCCGTCGGCCACGGAACTCATCTTCTGTCCGTTTTCATAAACCTCGGTGTTTATGGGTGACGAAAGCAGGAAGAACGCTATGATTGCACAAGCCGCGGCGAAGACATTGCGTAGCAGGCTTACCTTTATCTTTATTGTCCTGTCGCCGTCCTCGTCATTGCTTCCGGTCAAAAGGCGCGACTGCCCTAAAGCTGTGGTTTCTTCCGCCTTTGCCGTTTCCGTCTCTTTTGCCATTGGCTTTGTCGCGACAGGAATGACAGGAGCTGTCTGTTGTACGTTTGACGGTGTGCGCCTCACGCTTTGCACGGTTGCTTTTCTCATGGCGATTTCCACGCCCGACAGACCGTAAAGGTCGGGGGTGAGGATGCCGCTCACGCAAGGCTCAAACTCATAGTTGCCTTCTTCATTGAGAAGGATTGTTCCGATGTTCTCAAGTTCATAAAAGCCGTCTCTCTCAACGCTCTGCCTAAGCTCGTCCACCTCAGCGTCTATCCTGGCGAGAGCCTCTGGATAGCTTATGTCGTAAGCCTCGACATACGACTGCGCGAGAAGGGAGTCGTTCATGTTCAGCTTCGGGTTGAAGCCGAGCGTGCGCATGGGCGGCAAGAACATATTGTCGCGGTCGTCATAACTCGCATCAACATGATGAGCCATGAAGCCGCCAAGCCCCGGGACAATGACGCAATCGTTGTCCAAAAGGAGTATTTCAATATGTCTTTCCAGTTCAATCATGGCTGCAAAATTACTCATTTCCCCGTAATTTCCCAAACGAACGGAGAGAAAACGGAACGTCGGCATCAAAAAAAGGCGCAAACACTGCCGCATCAAAATTTTATTTCTTACTTTTGCAGAAAATTTATACAAACAATGGAATACATAAAGACGGAAATAGACGGTGTCTACATCATAGAACCCAAGGTTTTCAACGACGCCCGCGGATATTTTTTCGAGGCTTTCAAGAAGGATGAGTTCGAGAAGAATGTCGGCAAGGTGGATTTTTTGCAGGACAACGAATCAAAGTCTTCTTATGGCGTTCTGCGCGGTCTTCATTACCAGAAAGGCGACTGCTCACAGGCAAAGCTCGTGAGGGTCATCAAGGGAAAGGTGGTCGATGTGGCGGTGGACATCCGCAAGAGTTCCCCCACTTTCGGCAAGCACGTCATGGTGGAACTCAGCGAGGACAACAAGCGTCAGCTGTTCATCCCCCGCGGCTTCGCCCACGGTTTTCTGGTATTGAGCCAAGAGGCTATATTTACTTATAAGGTGGACAACACCTACGCTCCGCAGAGCGAGGCTTCGATAAGGTTTGACGACCCCGACCTGAATATCGAGTGGCCGATTGACAAGGCCGACGTGCTTACGAGCGAGAAGGACTTGAAGGGTAAGTCTCTCGCTGAGGCGGACTTGTTTGAATAATCTGCAAAAATCCGAAAAGAAATATATATCAGGGGCGTGGCGGCTGTCCATGCCCCCGAACACGAAAATGGAAATGAACAGACGGACTTTATTTTTGGCGACGGCCATTGCGTTGGTGCTTTCCGGTTGCAAAGACGGGAAGAAGGCGGGTGTGGCCGAACGTCAGGAAGACTTGCAAGCCAAAAGCCTCTTGCAGGGGGTGTGGATTGACACTGACGACGATGATGTGGTGTTCAAAATCAAAGGCGACACCATATATTATCCCGACTCGTTGAGCCAGCCCCTGAAGTTCGCCATATACGGCGACACCATGGAGATGCAGAGCAGCGAAAACTACAAGTACGCCATAATAAAGCAGTCCGCCCACGTGTTCGAGTTCAAGAACACCAACGGTGACGTGGTGAAGCTCTGCAAGACCACCGACCCGAGCTATGAACTGCAGTTCGAGAAGAAAGCTCCGCTCACGGTGAACCAGAACAAAGTGATTAAGAGCGACACCGTAGTGACCTGTGGTCAAGACAAATACCA
>CAVHWJ010000303.1:0-3255 GCA_963639565.1 uncultured Prevotella sp.
AGTCACCTTTACGACAGCGTGGACGGACAGACATGGTATATCCAGGACATATTGAACCGACTTTACCAGAACGGCAGGGAAATCACCGCGGCGGAGATTGACGCGGTTACGGCGGAACTTGTGAACGAGCAGGAAATGGCTTTCATAAACTATTACGACTCGCTCACCGCCAACCAGGCACTCCTCCTCTCGGCGATAGCCTGTGAGGGGAAATGCCGTTCCGCATTGTCGCAGGATTTCATTTCAAGGTATTCCCTGCCTGCGGCAAGCAGCGTGAGCCTCGCTCTGAAAACGTTGTTGCAGCGCGAGTTTGTGTATAAGTATAACGAGAGCTATGTCGTCTACGACCGTTTCTTCGCCATGTGGCTGAGGAAAAACAGGTAAGCGTCTCGTTCTCCCCAAATAGTGCTCAGTCGGTTAAATTGTGTTATAATACACCGACTTGGGGCGCAAAAAGGGCGGTGTCGGCGGCGTTATAGTTGCAAAATACCTACCTTTGTGGCAATTTAGGACTTATTTTTTAATTAACATATTAAATATGAAAATCAGAAAACTTTTGGTATTGGCAGTTCTGGTTGTCACCGGCGGCATCAACGTGTGCGCGCAGGAGGCTAACCCGTTCATGCAGCCACTGCCCATCGACCCCGCCATCAAGACGGGAACGCTGGCTAACGGACTGACGTACTACGTGCGCCACAACGGTTATCCCGAGAACCGCGCCAATTTCTACATCGCGCAGCGCGTGGGTTCGCTCCAGGAGGAGGAGAACCAGCGCGGACTCGCCCACTTCCTTGAGCACATGTGCTTCAACGGAACAAAGAACTTCCCCGGCAACGACGTGATTGAATACACGCGTTCGCTGGGCGTGCAGTTCGGCGGCGACCTCAACGCCTACACGTCGATTGACAAGACGGTCTACAACATCAACAACGTGCCCACAACGCGCGGCACGGCGGCCCTCGACTCCTGTCTGCTCATCCTCAAGGACTGGAGCCACGACCTGACACTCGACCCCAAGGAGATTGACAAGGAGCGCGGCGTGATCCACGAGGAGTGGCGTCTGCGCACCGACGCGAGCGGACGTATGCTGGAGCGCAACCTGGAGAAGCTCTATCCGGGCAGCAAATACGGCAAGCGTTACCCCATCGGACTGATGTCGGTAATCGACAACTTCAAGCCCAAGGCCCTGCGCGACTACTACGAGAAGTGGTATCACCCCTCTAACCAGGCTATTATCGTGGTGGGCGACATCGACGTGGACCGCACGGTGGAGAAGATAAAGGAGATGTTCTCAAGCATCCCCAACCCCACGAACCCTGCCGAGGTGACGCTGGAGCCGGTGCCCGACAACGCCGAGCCTATCATCCTGGTGGACAAGGACAAGGAGAACCAGGTGAACGTGCTGGAGGTGATGTTCAAGTCGGAGAGCACCCCCGAGGACCAGAAAGGCACTCTGCCCTATCTGCTTGAGGACTACATCAAGGACTTGGCAAGCTCCATGATGAACGCCCGTTTGCAGGAAGAGGCGCAGAAGCCCGACGCTCCGTATAACATGGCTGCTGTCTACAACGGCAACTACATCTACGCCAAGACGAAGGATGCCTGCACGTTCTACGTGATGCCCAAGGACGGCAAGACAGAGGACGCCCTCAAGGCAATCACCAAGGAGGCCATGCGCACCGCCAAGTACGGCTTCACCGCAACGGAATACGAGCGCGCCAAGGCCGACTACCTGAGCGGCCTGGAGAAGCAGTACACCAACCGCGACAAGATTGACAACGACAACTTCGGCCGCGCCTGTGCAAGCAATTTCCTTGAGAAGGAGCCGCTGATGTCGATAGAGCAGAAATACGAACTGATGCAGCAGCTCGCGCCGATGTTCCCCGTGCAGGTGGTGAACGAGGCGATGAAGGAGCTTATCAACGTGAACGACTCCAACGTGGTTATCTACGACACCAACACCGAGAAGGACGGCGTGGTTTACCCCACGGTGGACGGACTGAAGAAGGCTTACGAGGCTGCACGCGCCGAGAATGTTGAGGCTTACGTGGACAACGTGAAGCAGGAGCCGCTCATCTCAACGATGCCCAAGGCCGGCAAGATCGTTTCCGAGAAGGATTTCGGCAAGTTCGGCTGCAAGGAACTGACTCTGAGCAACGGTGCGCGCGTCATTCTGAAGAAGACAAACCTGAAGGAGGGCGAGGTGCTGCTCAACGCGTCGTCGAAGGGCGGTTCGTCGCTCTACGGGCTGAATGACAAGGTGAACACGGATATGTTCGACGCCGTTATCGGTTACAGCGGACTGGGCAATTTCTCAAGCACTGAGCTGCAGAAGGTGCTCGCCGGAAAGAACGCCAACGTGAACCTGCACCTTGGCAAGCTGCACGAATATACCGAGGGCAGCTGCACGCCGAAGGACATGGAGACGATGTTCCAGATGAACTACCTCTATTTCACGAACATCAAGAAAGACGAGCAGTCGTTCAACACGCTCATCAACCAGTATAAGATGATATTGAAGAACAAGTCGCTCTCGCCCGAAAGCGCGCTCGGCGACTCGCTCAACAACACCCTCCACGCCCACTCTCCGCTCTACAAGTCGCTGGAGGAAAGCGACATGGACAAGGTGAGCTACGACCGCATCCTGCAAATCGCCAAGGAGCGCACCGCCAACGCCGCCGACTTCACGTTCTATGTGGTGGGCAACTTCGACGAGAAGCTCGTGCGCGAGTACATCGAGAAATACGTGGCTTCGCTGCCTTCAATCAAGAAGGGCAAGAACTACGTGAAGGAGAACTGGAAGCCTGTCACCGTTTACGCCAAGGGCGACAACGACAACACCTTCTACCGCAAGCAGGAGACCCCGAAGGCGAACATCTACATGTTCTGGTATAACACCGACTCGCCCTACACGCTCGACAACGAGATCAAGGCCGACGCCGCCGGACAGGTGCTCGACATGGTTTATCTGAAGACTATCCGCGAGGAGCAGAGCGCGGCATACTCAGCCAACGCCGGCGGTGATGCGCAGCTCGGCGGCGACGTGCCGTTCACGGCAATCTACGGCTACTGCCCCGTGAAGCCGGAGAAGAAGGACCTTGCGATAAAGATTATGCGCGACGAGTTCAAGAACCTCTCCACCACGGTGGACGCCGACATGCTGAAGAAGACCAAGGACCTCATGGTGAAGCAGTATGAGGACGCGCTGAAGACCAACAGCTACTGGCTCGACGTTATCAGCGACTACGACGAATA
>CAVHWJ010000304.1:0-1762 GCA_963639565.1 uncultured Prevotella sp.
AGGTTCTCGATGATGCCGATCTTGCTTGACACCTTGGAACCGCCCATGATAGCGGTGAAAGGACGCTCGATGTTGCCGAGCACCTTGTCCACGGCGTTCACTTCCTTTTCCATCAAGTAGCCGAGCATTTTGTGGTCCTTGTCGAAATACTCGTCGATAACGGCCGTTGAGGCGTGCTTGCGGTGAGCCGTTCCGAAAGCGTCCATCACATAACAGTCGGCGTAAGAAGCGAGTTTCTTCGCAAAATCCTTCTGCTTCTTCTTCATGTCCTCCTTTGCCTGTGCGTATGCAGGGTCTTCCTTGTCGATGCCTACGGGCTTGCCCTCCTCCTCAGCGTAGAAACGCAGGTTCTCGAGCAACAGAGCCTCGCCCGGCTTCAGGTCGGCAACTTCCTTGTCGGCGTTGTAGCAGTCGGGAGCGAACTTCACCTCCACGCCGAGAGCGTCGGAAACGTTCTTCACGATCTGTGAGAGGGAGAGCTTTGGATTAACTTTGCCTTTGGGCTTGCCCATGTGGCTCATCATGATGAGCGCGCCGCCGTCGGAAAGGACTTTCTTCAACGTAGGCAGTGCCCCGCGGATACGTGTATCGTCTGTTACATTTCCGTTCTCATCCAATGGAACATTGAAATCAACGCGTACGATTGCCTTCTTACCGGCAAAGTTAAAATCTTCGATTTTCATAACTACTTGTTCTTTATTAATATTACTGTTTTGCCATTTCATTCAGAAGCGCGCAAGGTGGAAGAACCACACTTATTCCGTTTCCAACATTGCAAAATTACCAATTTTAAATTGTTTATAGAAAACAACGTTACATTATTTTGCGATTTTTGACAAGAAATTCACCATTATGCAACACGGATATTGCAAACGCCGACACCGCATCCGACATTCTCCGCCTGTTTCACTGCCCCTCCTGCATCTTCGCCGCCACGAGGTTGGTGAGTTCCACGAACTGCGCTATGGTGAGCTGTTCGGGACGTTTCGTCATCAGTTCGTGGGTGAAGAAAGCGTCATCGTTGGGCAGTCCCGTCAATATCTGGCGCAGCGACACGCGGAGCATCTTCCTGCGCTGGTTGAACACGCTCTTCACCACACGCTTGAAGAGAGCCTCGTCGCAGCCGAGGCTCTGCACGCCGTTGCGCGTCATGCGTATCACCGCGCTCTTCACCTTTGGCGGCGGATTAAACACGTTCTCATCCACGGTGAAGAGATATTCCACGTCGTACCACGCCTGAATGAGCACGCTGAGGATGCCGTACTGCTTGTTGCCGGGCTGCGACGCCATGCGCAGGGCGACCTCGCGCTGTATCATGCCGGTACAGCAGGGTATGAGTTCCTTGTTGTCGAGCATCTTGAAGAAAATCTGCGACGATATGTCGTAGGGGTAGTTGCCGGTGAGCACGAAGGGTTTGCCGTCGAACACGCCGTTGAGGTCCATGCGCAGGAAATCCTCGCCGAGGATGTTGTCGCGCAGCATGGGGTACGCCTCGTTGAGATACGCCACCGACTCCCTGTCGATTTCCACCACCTTCACCTGTCGGCCCTTCTGCGTGAGGTATTGCGTGAGCACACCCATGCCGGGACCCACTTCGAGGATAGGGATTTCGGGACACGCGTCTACGGTGTCGGCGATGCCGCGGGCCACCGTCAGGTCGGTAAGGAAATGCTGACCCAGATTTTTCTTTGGACGTACGGATTTCATCAGTTCTTGTTCTTTCTAAATATGTTTTTGATTAATTGCTGGATGTCCGCCGTCA
>CAVHWJ010000304.1:2165-3244 GCA_963639565.1 uncultured Prevotella sp.
GCGTCTTCGGCGTTGAGTTCCTCAACGCTGCACAACTTGATGTCGCACTGGATATTAAGCTTTTCCATAATATTTTTTGTATTAAAGGTTGGTTATTCTTCTTTCGCCTCCTCGGCAACAAACTCATAGCAGCCCATGTCGGGTTCGTCGTCGCGCTTGCGTCCGTCCCTGTCGAGGGGCAGTGCATAGCCCGGGTCGGTTGTCGCCGCGCCGATAGCCCTTGACTTGTCACTGAGGTGGAAATCGAAATACTGTTTGCTGCGGTCGATGAGCCTAAAGTTGTTCTCGCCCCCCGAAACGGTGTCCACCTCAACGGAGTCGGCGTTCTCAAAAATCACGTTCACTATGCCGTCGCCGCCCTTAACGGAGTCGGTGCGGAGAATGGAGTTCACGAATTTATAGGTGTAAGCCACGGTTGAGTCCTGCACCACTCCCATCACCACGTCGTCGTCATATCCTGTCACAATGGAATTGACGCACTCCATTTGGTGAAGCGGATAGTCGTGCTTCACGTTCTTGTCGTCCTTGAAGCCGTTGGTGAAGCGAAGGGCCGCACCGTAATTTGAATCGAAGGGATAGAACTGCGCTATGGTGCAGCCCACAAGGCTCACCTTGCCGCCGTAAACCGCCACGCAGTCGTTGAGGGCGTTGGTGAGCTGGCAGTTCTTCACTTCCACCGTGCTGTTCACGGTCTTCAGGCCGTAGCCCTGGCAGTTATGCACGGTGCTGCTGACCAGACTGAGTTTCTTCTTGTCCGTGTTTGAGGAATCGCACACGATGCCGTCGAAGGTGCTGTGGGTGTCGGTATAGGTCATCTCGTTGCCATAGGAAGACTCGCGGAAACGGATGCCGTCCCACTGTCCGCTGACCATATCGTATGGCAGATAGTCGAACATCCTGTCGGTGCGGTCGCCGCGGAACACGATGTTCTTGTCCGCCGTGCCGTTGGCGACCAGTCGGCCGTAAACGTCGAGGTTAGCCCCCGAGTGGAAATAAAGCGTGGTGCCCGGCACTATGGTGGCGGTGGCCGCGCTGTCGATGCGCATTGTGCCGAAGACCACAATGGGGCGTTCGGAACT
>CAVHWJ010000305.1:0-3204 GCA_963639565.1 uncultured Prevotella sp.
TTCACCGAATACGGATATTTCTTTGAACACGAATAACCATGAATTAACCACGAATTTTCATAAATTATGTGTGTGATATTATCGTGTGATAATTGGATTTACAGACTGTCGATAACGCCGCAGATGTCGCCGAAGATACGGTCGAGCGCGCCGAGGCCGTCGATGTGGTGATGGATGCCCTCGTTGGCGTACCAGTCGATGAGGGGAGCCGTCTGGCTGTGGTAAACGTCGAGACGCTTCTTTATCGTCTCCTCGTTGTCGTCGGAACGTCCGCTCTCCTTGCCGCGCTTCACGAGACGCGTCATCAGCTCGTCCTCTGGAACGTCAAGCTCTATCATTGCGGCAATCTTGTGTCCGCGGTCAGAAAGCATCTTCTTCAGAGCCTCGGCCTGGGGAATGGTGCGGGGGAAGCCGTCGAAGATAACGCCCTCGTGCTCCTTGCCGAAGGTGTCGTAGACGCTGGCGAGGATGTCCACCATGAGGTCGTCGGGGATAAGCTGCCCCTTGTCGATATACGCCTTGGCGGTCTTGCCGAGTTCGGTGCCGTTCTTGATTTCGCTGCGCAGCACGTCGCCTGTGGAAATGTGTCCCAGTCCGTACTGCTTGATCATAAGATCGCTCTGGGTGCCCTTGCCTGAACCAGGGGCGCCGAAAATTACAATATTCTTCATTTTACCTTAATAATATAGTCTTCAAGTGTCTGTCGATGGCGGCAATCAGTCCTTCACCACGTAGATGTCGCGCAGGTTGCGCCCGTAGCCGTCGTAGTCGAGTCCGTAGCCCACGATGAAATCGTTTGGTATCTCCATCGCCACATAGTCGATGCCTATCTTGCGCTTCAGGTTGTCGGGCTTGAGGAGCAGCGTGCATACGCGGATTTCCGCCGGGTTGTGGACGCGCAGCAGGTCAAGCATGCGCTCCATGGTGAGGCCCGAGTCGATGATGTCCTCCACGATGACCACCGTCCTGCCCTCGATGTTCTCGTTAAGCCCGATAAGGCTCTTCACGCTGCCGGTGGACGCTGTGCCGTTGTATGATGACATCTTGACGAAAGTCACCTCGCAGTCGATGTCGAGCATGCGCACGAGGTCGGAGGCAAAAACAAAAGAGCCGTTGAGCACTCCCAGGATAATCGGTGACTTGCCTTTCAGGTCGTTGTTCATCTTGTCGGCAACGGCTTTAACACGGCGTAGAATCTCCCTTTCGGGAATCAAAGTTTCAAAGGTTTTGTCCTTAATGTCTACAGTAGCCATATCTTTTCTCTGATTTTGCGCACAAAAGTAATAAAAATATTCAAACTATACGGCAAACTCTACAATTAATTAGTATTTTTGCAGATATGAAGATACTTACTTGCACACAAATACGTGAGCTCGACAATTATACGATAGAACACGAGCCGATTAAGTCGATTGACCTGATGGAACGCGCCGCCAAGGCTCTCACACAGGCCATAACAGCCGTGTGGGACAGGAGCGCGGAGGTGGTGGTGTTCGCCGGGCCGGGAAACAACGGCGGCGACGCCCTCGCCGTGGCGCGCATGATGGCGGAAGACGGGTACAGGGTGAAGACATACCTCTTCAACATCGGCAACAAGCTCTCTGCCGACTGCGCCGCCAACAAGGAGAGGATGGCGCGCTGCAAGGCGGCCGACGGCTTCACCGAGGTGACCGACGAGTTTGACCCGCCCGCGCTGACGGCAAAGACGCTCGTAATCGACGGTCTGTTCGGGTCGGGCTTGAACAAACCCCTGTCGGGCGGCTTCGCCTCGCTCGTGAAATACATCAACCAGTCGGAGTGCCGCGTGGCGAGCATCGACGTGCCGTCGGGCCTCATGGCGGAGGACAACTCCTTCAACGCCCGTACGAACATCATACAGGCCGACTACACCTTCACGCTGCAACAGAAGAAACTCGCGTTCCTCTTCGCCGAGAACCAGCAGTTCACGGGCAAGATACGCGTGCTCGACATAAGGCTCAGTGCCGAGGGACTGGAGAAGATAGAGCCGCAGTTCACGCTGACGGAAGAGGGCGACGTGAGGGAACTCCTCGTGCCGCGCGGCGACTTCTGGCACAAGGGCAACGCCGGCAACGCCCTCGTCGTGGCCGGCAGCTACGGCATGGCAGGGGCTTCGGTGCTGGCGGCGAGGGCTTGCCTCAGGGCAGGGGCTGGCAAGGTGACGGTTCACGCCCCGGCGGAGAACATGGGGATATTGCAGATTGCCGTGCCGGAAGCCGTGGTGAGCTGCGACCCGGGGGCAAAGGCGTTCACGGAGACCGTGGCGGCGGAGAGTTTCGACGCAATGGCGATAGGCCCCGGCCTCGGCACGGTGGAGACGACGGCAATAGCCGTGATTTCGCAGATACGCCGTACGCAAGCCCCCATTGTGGTGGATGCCGACGGCCTAAACATACTCGCCTCACACAAGGCTTGGCTGCAACAACTGCCCGAAGGCACGATACTCACGCCGCATCCGCTCGAGTTCGAGCGCATGGCAGGATGCAGATACGCCGACAGCTACGAGCGTCTCGCCAAGGCCACGGAAATGGCGAAATCGCTGAAGGTGTATATCATACTGAAAGGACATTATTCCGCCCTCTGCATGCCCGACGGCAAGGTGGCGTTCAACTCCACGGGCAACGCCGGAATGGCGACGGCCGGAAGCGGCGACGTGCTGACGGGAGTGATAACGGCTCTGCTCGCGAGGGGGTACAACCAGCGCGACGCGTGCGTCATCGGAATGTATCTGCACGGCCTCGCCGGCGACATCGCCGCCAAGGAACTCGACATGGAGAGCCTCACGGCAAGCGACATCATCAGCTGTCTGCCAAAGGCTTTCAAGAGGCTTGAGGACTGATTTCCGCTTCATAACGTTTCACCCATAAAGACTACCGCAATGAAAAAGACCATATCACGCATCGCAGCCGCGGCGGCACTGCTGCTTTCCTGCGCAGCCGCGGCACCGGCGCAGGGCAACGCCCCGTCGGTTGAGGGCGCGTCGTATTATCTGCCAAAGACCGCGCTGAGGTTCACGCTCCTTGTGGAGAAAACGACCTACACGCCGGGGGATTTTGCGCCCTACGCCTCACGCTTCCTCAAAAGGGACGACGTGGGGATGGAGGCGAAGGAGACTTACCGCATCGCCGGACTGAAACTCGTCTCCACGGCGTTGCCCGACACGGCGAAGTTCTTCACCGCCAAGGC
>CAVHWJ010000306.1:0-3194 GCA_963639565.1 uncultured Prevotella sp.
CCCTGTCGTATTCCACCATGGCCGCCATCAGCCTCGCGTGTTGTCTCTTCATAATCGTATCGTTGTTATTTGTTTACATTATTATATATGGGGGCAAGTTGATGCTGCCTCATTCTTCCCCCATGCCTTTCAGTCCGTTTTCCAGTTCCTCTATTGTAGGCATTGACGACTTGAAATCTTTTGGGAAAATCTTGGACAGCTGGTATTCTGATATGCCCATAGGCTCCTTGTATGATTCCAGGGCGTATTTCGCCACCACGTTGTCCTTGTCCTTGCAGATGAGCAAACCGATAGTGGGATTGTCGATGTCGCTCTTGAACTGGTGGTTTATGGCCGATACGTAGAAACTGAGCTGTCCCAAGAACGACGGGTGGAATGACTGCGCTTTCAGTTCGATGACAATATATGCGTGGAGATGGGCGTTATAGAACAGCAAGTCGGGGAAGAACTCCTGCTGACCCACCTCAAGGCGGAACTGTCTGCCCATATAGGAAAAGCCTTTTCCGAGTTCCATTAGGAAGCGGGTAACGTTGTTAACCAGTTCATTCTCGATTTCCCTTTCGTCGTATTTTTCTCTCAGATTGAGAAAGTCAAACAGGTAAGGGTCTTTGGTTATCTGCTGTGCCAAGTCGCTTTGTGCGGCAGGAAGGGTGTTCTTGAAATTCGTTATTGCCTTTCCCTCGCGCTCATACAAATCGGTGTCGAGCCAGTTGAGCAGCGCGTTACGCCCCCAGTTGTTCTCACACGTCTTTCTGACGAAAAACAGGGCTTTGTCCATATTGCCTTTGCATTTGTCTATGATGCGGCGATGATGATCCCAAGGAATGGAGAGCAACATTTTGAAATCGTCCGCAAGCTGCGGACGATTTTGTATTTGTGATGTAATATGTTGGATGCTAATATCTTGGGCGGTGTTGGTGAAATCGTCCGCAAGCTGCGGACGATTTGGGCTTTTCCCTGCAACTTGTTTATCTGTACTAAAGCCGCTTTCTTCTAAATCTTCCGCAGGTTGCGGAAGATTTGCAAACAACGGTGCGTAGAGCTTATAGAAATAGCTCATGTATTTCAAATTCGTAGGCGAGAATCCCTTTTCGTCAGGCATTTCTCTCGTCAAGTCACGGCTCAGGTTCTTGTAGAATCCGGAGCCGTATTTGTTGGCATACTGCTTGGCTTCGATGTCTCTGCCCATCTTCCAGTAGTAGTCCAGCACATAGCTGTTTGCGGCGCACGCTGCCTTGGTGCGATGACTGTAATACCTTTCCTTTAATTCGGAGAGCCAATTCCGGTAATCTCCGTCGTTATGCAACACCGCTGATATGTTTGTATTCTTCTCGTCCATTGTATTTCTCGTTATTTGCCGCAGTCTTTCCCTGCTGTTGTTTCACGCTACAAAAATAACACTTTATCGGCGTTACCTGGCATAAATCAAGAAATATTTGGGGGCTTTTGCCATAAATATTCGGCTTGCATTATGGACTTTCTCAAATAAAAGCAGTATTTTCGCAGACGAGAACGTAAAACGAGCAAGACTATGGCAGAAATCGTGAACTTTTATCCGGTGGGAGTGCAGACTTTTGAAGTTATCCGTAATGAGGACTATCTTTATATAGACAAGACCCAGTATATTGCGGATTTCCGCAGGAAGAAGATGAAATATGTTTTTCTGAGCCGCCCAAGGCGGTTTGGCAAGTCGCTGTTTGCCTCAACTTTGCAAGCCTATTTCGAGGGACGGAAGGAACTCTTCGAGGGACTTGCCATTGCCGATTACGAAAAGGAATGGGTGAAGCACCCGGTCTTGCATTTCGACATGAGCGGGGCGAAACATTCCGACGCTGAGGACTTGAAAGGTTCTCTTGACTACCTCCTAAGGCCGTATGAGAAGATATACGGCAGGGGAGAAGGGGAGGACACTCCCAACAAGCGGTTGGAGGGAGTCGTGAAGCGTGCCTACGAAAAGACTGGCGAGAAAGCCGTGGTCATAATAGATGAGTATGACGCTCCGCTGCTCGACGTGGTACACGAGGAGGAAAACCTTAACGGACTGCGCTTTATCATGCGGAATTTCTACAGTCCGCTGAAGAAACTCGACCCATACCTTGAATTTACGTTCATCACCGGCATCACCAAGTTCTCGCAGCTCAGTATCTTCAGCGAACTGAACAACATAAAGAACATAAGCATGGACGAGCCGTTCGCCGGCATCTGCGGCATCACCAAGGAGGAACTCCTTACGCAGATGAACGGCGACATCGACGCGTTGGCGCGAAAATTGGGGGTAAACAGGGATGAGGCTATAATGGAACTTAAAGACCACTATGACGGCTACCATTTCTGCTGGCCGTCGCCCGACGTGTTTAACCCATACAGTCTGATCAACTGCTTTGCCGACGGAAAACTGGAAGCCTATTGGTTCAGTTCAGGCACACCCACATATCTAATTAATATGATGCGGAAATTCGACTGTCTGCCGAGTTCGCTGACACCGAAGTCCGCCAAGGCCTCCGCCTTTGACGCCCCCACCGAAAGCATGAAGGCGATAACGCCGCTGCTCTACCAGAGCGGCTACGTCACGATTAAGGGATATGACGCGGAAACCGATGTATATACGCTCGACTTGCCCAACAAGGAAATACGGGTGGCGTTGTTCGAGAGTATGCTCCCGTACTATCTTGATGAGTATGCTGATGATGGTGATGTGGCGGTGGCCCGTATGTCGGCACTGATAAAGCGCGGACGTATGGACGAAGCGTTGCAGCTGCTTGCCGACTTTCTCGAAACCGTGCCATACTGCGACAACACCCGTTACGAGGGGCACTGGCAGCAGACGTTTTATATTGTCTTCGCCCTGCTCACCGGCTACGGTATCACCGTGGAACAGCATACGGCGAAGGGACGGATTGACATCTCGCTTGAGACGAAGACCGCCGTTTACGTTATGGAACTGAAATTCAACAAGAGCGTGGACGAAGCCCTTGTCCAAATTGAGGCAAAGCGTTACGCCGATGCCTTCAAGATGAAAAATAAGGAAATCGTGAAGGTCGGTCTGAATTTCGGCATTAAGGACGACGTGAACTGTCTGGAGTGGAAAACCTTGCGTTAGCCTGATAATTCATGGTTGTTCGCCAACCTCCCATCTTCTGATGGGAGGTCTGTTGTCGTCCGATGGGAGAGCTGTTATCGTCCGATGGGAGGTC
>CAVHWJ010000307.1:0-3170 GCA_963639565.1 uncultured Prevotella sp.
CCCGAAAGACGGCGAAACACTGTCGTAACACACAATAAAAGATTGTCGGCAGGAGGGGGAAACCACGAAAAAACACGCGGTTTTTCTTTCTCCTACCGACAATTTGCATTAACTTTGCACTCGCAAAATCAATTTACAACGAATTATGGACGATTATCACGCGGAAAATACAGACTTGTAGGCGCAGGAAGACAAAGGCTCTCTCAGCTGACTGTCCTGCGCTTGAACGTTTGCCAAGTGGAGGACCGATCAAATGAGAACATACTGGAACATAAACGGCGGTCTGAAGACCGTAAAGGAATGGGAGCCTAACTGCTGGATACAGGTTACGTGTCCGAGTGAGGAAGACCAGCAGATGCTGGTGGACGAGTACAAGATACCCGATTATTTTATTTCTGACATCAGCGATACCGACGAGCGCGCCCGCTACGAGTACGACGACGGCTGGATGCTTATCATCCTGCGTATACCATACGTCAAGGAGGTGCGGTCGCGCACGCCCTACACCACCGTGCCGCTTGGCATCATACACAAGCGCGACGTGACAATCACCGTGTGCTTCTACGAGACGAACGTGATGATTGACTTCGTGACCTACCAGCAGAAGCGCGGCGAGGGATTCACCGACTACGTGGACATGATTTTCCGCCTTTTCCTCTCTTCCGCCGTTTGGTATCTGAAGAGGCTGAAACAAATCAACAGCCTTATCGAGAAAGCCAAGCGCAACCTCGACAAGGAGGTGAACAACGAGTCGCTCATCGGTCTGTCGAGGCTCCAGGACTCGCTCACCTATTTCCAGACCTCAATCCGCGGCAACGAGAACCTACTGGCGAAGCTGAAGTTCAAGCTACAGGTGGACGAACTCGACGCCGACCTCATCGAGGACGTGAACATCGAGATGAGCCAGGCGAGGGAGACCACGAGCATTTATTCCGACATCCTGGAGTCCACCATGGACACCTATTCGAGCATCATCAACAACAACATGAACACCGTGATGCGAACGCTCACCTCGGTGAGCATCATCCTCATGTTCCCCACCCTAATATCCAGCCTGCTCGGAATGAACCTCGTGAACGGCATGGAGACAAGTCCCTACGGATTTCTCATCGCCATCATCGCATCTGTCGTAATATCATGCGTTTCGTGGTGGATTTTCCGCCACAAAAGGCTTATATGACGTGTAAAGAGTTAAAATTTATTCCGCAAATTAGGTAGTTACAATCTTTTTACGTAAGTTTGCAACTCATTGGCGGCGGCGCGCAATGCCTCGCCCCGTGAAACTGAACATATTTTGGAATACCAGTCACCAATTAAAAACGTGAAGTAATGGACTCTCAGGAAAAATCTCTCGAAATGGAGAAGAATGCAGAAATTACTCCCGCGGCAGCAGCCACAGAAGCGGCAGCCGTGGAGAATGTGGAAACGACAAAAGCCGCGGCCGGCACGGAAGAAGCCGAAGTGAAGGCCGAGCAGAAAAAGACATACAAGACAAAGGCGGAAGTTGTAGAAAGGATCAAGGAAATAGCCAACGCCCCGGAAACGCCGCAGAAGGACGAGGTGGACTATCTCAAGACCGTTTTCTACAAGCTGCACTTCGCCGAGAGGGAGGCTGAAATGAAAGCGTATCTCGACAACGGCGGCGACCCGGAGGCATACCAGGTGAAGCCCGACGACTGCGAGGCAGCCTTCAAGGCCGAAATGACCATAATAAAGGAAAGGAGGGCAAAGGTCTTCGAGGAGCAGGAGAAACTGAAACAGGACAACCTGAAAAGGAAGCTCGAGATAATAGAGAGGATAAAGACCCTCGCCACGTCGCCCGAGGAGGCCAACAAGTCGTACCAGGAATTCAAGCAGCTGCAGCAGGAGTGGAAGGAGATAAAGCTCGTTCCGGCGGAGAACGCCAACGAGCTGTGGCGCAACTACCAGCTCTATGTGGAGCAGTTCTACGACCTGCTGAAACTCAACAGTGAGGCGCGCGAATACGATTTCAAGAAGAACCTTGAGATAAAGACAAAGCTCTGCGAGGCAGCCGAGAAGCTCACTGAGGAGGACGACGTGATAAGCGCGTTTCACCAGTTGCAGGAGCTGCACAACGAATACCGCGAGAGCGGACCCGTGGCGAAGGAACTGCGCGAGGGTATCTGGGCGCGCTTCAAGGCGGCGTCCACGGTGATTAACAAGAAGCACCAGCAGCATTTCGAGGACCTGCGCGCCAAGGAGGAGGAGAACCTCGCCAAGAAGACGGAACTCTGCGAGAAGGTGGAGGCGATAGCCAAGGAGGAGAACAAGAACTCCGCCGACTGGGAGAAGCACACCAAGCAGATTATCGAGATACAGACGGCGTGGAAAGCCATCGGCTTCGCCCCGCAGAAGATGAACGTAAAGATATTCGAGCGTTTCCGTTCGGCGTGCGACGATTTCTTCGGACGCAAGTCGGAGTTCTTCACCAACCTCAAAAAGGAGTTCGCCGCCAACGCCGAGAAGAAGAAGGCTCTCGTGGAGAAGGCACAGGCACTGAAAGACAGCACCGAATGGAAGTCCACCGGCGACAAGCTCATCGCCCTGCAGAAGGAGTGGAAGACCATAGGCATGGTGCCGAAGAAATACGGCGACCAGCTGTGGAACGACTTTCTCGCAGCGTGCAACCATTTCTTCGAGGCTCGCAACGCGGCGCATGCCGGCACCCACAACGAGGAGCGCGAGAACATGGAGAAGAAGCGCGGCGTGATTGCCAAAATCAAGGAACTGCTCGACAACGCCGGCGACAACGCTCAGGAGACCGTGCGCAAGCTCATGGACGAATACAACGCCATAGGCCACGTGCCCTACAAGGAGAAGGACAAGCTCTACAACGAATACCACGAGGCTCTCGACAAGGTTTTCAAGCAGCTCAACATATCGACGGCGCGCCGCAAGCTCGACAGGTTCAAGACTAATCTGAAAGACATGGCGAAGAACGGCGAGAATGCCCTCGACAACGAGAGAGGAAGGCTGCAGCGCAGGGCTGACCAGATGAAGCAGGAGATACAGACCTACGAAAACAACCTGGGCTTCCTCAATGCGGCGAGCAAGAAGGGCAACAGCCTCATCGACGAAATGAACCGCAAGGTGCAGAAGCTGAAAGACGACCTGGAACTGCTCAAGCAGAAAATCAAGGCCATCGACGC
>CAVHWJ010000308.1:0-3160 GCA_963639565.1 uncultured Prevotella sp.
GCCACCGACATCGAGTTCAAGATGCCGTTCGGCTTCAAGGAGGTGGAGGGCATCCACAGCCGCACCGACTACGACCTGAAGCAGCACGAGAAATTCTCAGGCCGCTCAATCAAATACTTCGACCCGCAGAGCAACGAGAGCTACACTCCGTATGACATCGAGACGAGTATCGGCGTGGACCGTATGTTCCTCTCCATCATGTGCCACTCGTTCGAGGAGGAGAAGCTCGAGAACGGCGAGACACGCACCGTGCTGAAGCTCCCCGCAGCCCTCGCCCCGGTGAAGCTGGCCGTGCTGCCGCTGGTGAAGAAGGACGGACTGCCCGAAAAGGCGCGCGAGATTATCAACGACCTGAAGTTCCACTTCAACTGCCAGTACGACGAGAAGGACACCATCGGCAAGCGTTACCGCCGCCAGGACGCCATCGGCACGCCGTACTGCGTGACAGTGGACTACGACACGCTGAAAGACAACTGCGTCACGCTGCGTTTCCGCGACACCATGGAGCAGGAGCGCGTGAGCATCGACCAGCTCAACGGCATCATCGAGGACAAGGTGAGCATCGCGAGTCTGCTCAAAAAGTTGCAGTGAGATAACAACAGGAAGGCAGGGGCTGACGGTCCCTGCCCCGGCACAAACATTTTCAGAGAATAAATGAACAGAAGACTCTTATTGCCGCTTATCCTCCTTGTGGGGATAATGACGGGACTTACCGCCTGCAGCGAGAACAGCGGCGAGGAGGAGGAATACGCCAACTGGCAGAGCAAGAACACCGCGTATTTCAACGACATATACGAAAAGGCCATTGCCGACATAGACCGCAACGGCAAGGACAGCCAGTGGGACACAATCCGCTGCTGGTCGCTCAACGACACCGTGGCGCGCCTCTCCCCCACCGACTATATCGTGGTTCACAAGGAGGTGACCGGCACGGGCAGCGGCTGCCCGATGTACACAGACTCCGTTATGGTGTTCAACTTCGGCAAACTGCTCCCGTCGAAGACCTATATCAACGGCTACGTGATAGAGAAGAGCTGGGACGGCATCGGCGGACAGAAGATTAGCAACGACGAGGCGACCAACTACGAGGCTGATTTCCAGAAGTTCAACGCCTCCACCGCCATAGCAAAGTCGTGGAGCGTGAGCGGTCTCATCGACGGCTACACCACAGCCCTGATGCGTATGCACATCGGCGACCGCTGGCGTGTCTACGTGCCATGGACGCTGGGCTACGGCACCACGACAAGTAACAGCATACCGGGTTACAGCGTCCTCGTGTGGGACATCACGCTGCTCGGCTACTATCATCCGGGAGCCGAACAGCCCAACATCGACGCGAAGAAGCACGACACGGGCGTGTGGGTAATGGAATAAGACACAGAAGACATAGCACAGAAAATGCCGGGAACGAACAAAGTCCCCGGCATTTTTTTGTTTCCTGCGGCGAAAGGCGTTGCGGATTTACTTACCGTTTCCCACAAACTGCATGAACTCAGCCCTCCTTTGCGCGTTGTCCTTGAACTCGCCCGAAAGGTAGAAGGAAGTCATCATCCCCTCTTTCTTCACCCCTCGCATCGACTTGCAGAGGTGTTCGCCCCTCATCGCCACGGCGATGCCGAGCGGCGGATGCTCCTCGCCGAGAGCCTTGCGGAGCATATCGGCTATGTCGCGCACGAGGCGTTCCTGTATCTGGAGACGCGCCGAACAGTAGTCCACCACGCGCCCCACCTTTGATATGCCCAGTATCTTGCCCTTGGGGTTGGGGATATAGGCGAACCAGTAATGTCCGAAGAAGGGCATCATGTGGTGTTCGCACATTGAATGGAAAGTGCCTTCGTCCACCACCATGTTGTCGTAGGCGATGCCGTCAGCCCCGTTGTCAAACACCGTGATGTTGGGTTTCCTTGCGCCGTCGTAGCCGCGGAATATTTCCTCCCACATCCGCAGGATGCGGTCCGGCGTGCCTTCCAGCCCCGCCCTTTCGGGGTCTTCGCCGATGTATCTGAGCAGTTCCTTTATATGCGCCTCAGCCTGTTCTTTTGTTATCTTGTCAGTCATAATAGTTTCCAGTAATTTGTTTTCAGCGGATGTCGAGGAGTTTGTGCTGCTGGAGCGACAGCGACCATTCGGGGTTCCGCTTCACGTAGTCAATCGCCCGGGCGATGATTTCCCTGTTCTTCCCTTCGTCGCCCGTGTCGCAGGGCTGAACGTAGCAGTAGGATGCCGTCACGCCGCCGCAGTCAGGCTCGTGTTCGCCGTCGAACACCACCTTCACCTCGTCAGCCGTCCTTATGAAAGGCGCGGCGTTTTCCACGAATTTGTGTTTCGGCGAGCACGTCACCCAGTCGATGCCGCCCGGCACCCTGCGCGTGCCGTTTGTCTCCATTGCGAGGAAATACCCCTGGCCGCGCAGCAGGGCGGTCAGTTTGTCGTCCACTTGCAGCGTGGGTTCGCCGCCTGTAATCACCACAAAGCGGCAGTCGCCGCCCAACTGACGCACCCTGCCGAGGATGTCCTCCGCACTCATTTCCGTGTAGTCAGTGAAATCGGTGTCGCAGAACGGACACCTCAGGTTGCAGCCCGAGAAGCGCACGAACACGGCGGGTCTTCCTGCCCACCGTCCCTCGCCCTGCAGCGAGTAGAAAATCTCGTTTATCCTGTATGCAGCCATCACAGAGCCTCCGTTCCGTCAGTCTTGTTGTCGTCGCGGTACACCGCCACGTTGCCCTCCGACTCCTGCACCACAGCCTTGTAACATTCGTCAATCTGGTCCACTATCCACCGCGCGATGTTCTCCGCCGTGGGGTTGAACGGCAGCAGTTCGTTCAGGTTGCCGTGGTCGAGATACCCGTGTATCTTGTGCTTTATGTGGGTGAAGTCCACCACCATGCCGTCGCCGTTCAGTTCCCTGGCCTTGCAGAACACGGTGATGTCCCAGTTGTGTCCGTGGAGGTTTGCGCACTGGCTGTCGTATGAGAGTTTCAGCCTGTGGCAAGCCGCTATATTCATTTTCTTTGATACGTAATACATCGTTTCGCTTGTTATTCCTGTTGCCGTCCGCGCCGCCCTGTCTGCGGCCGTTCAACAATCAGGTGCAAAGTTAGTTAATTTGTTTGTAATGTGGCAATCTTACCGCCCTGTAATTTTTCATTACCGCCGC
>CAVHWJ010000309.1:0-3126 GCA_963639565.1 uncultured Prevotella sp.
GTGTCGTTCAAGAACCTGATGACACACCGCATATTCAACGTGCTTATAATCGCCAACCCCTACGACGCCTTCATGCTGGAGGACGACGGACGAGTGGACGAAAAAATCTTCAATGAATACACCGAACTGGGGCTGCGCTATCCGCCCACCTTCACACAGGCGAGCACCATGGTGGAAGCATCCGAAGTGCTCTATACCACGAGCATCGACCTCGTGATATGTATGCCGGGCAACGCCGACAACGACGCGTTCACCGTGGCGAGGGCCGTGAAACAGGAGTTCCCCAACATCCCCTGCGTGGTGCTCACGCCGTTCTCCCACGGCATCACGCGGCGCATGGAGAACGAAGACCTCTCAATCTTCGACTACGTGTTCTGCTGGCTGGGCAACACCAACCTCATCCTCTCCATAATAAAACTCATCGAGGACAAGATGAACCTGGAGCACGACATCAGCGAGGCCGGCGTGCAGATGATCCTCCTCGTGGAAGACAGCATACGCTTCTATTCATCCATACTGCCCAACCTTTACAGCTATATCCTCACCCAGAGCCAGAGCTTCGCCACCGAAGCCCTTAACCCCCATTCCGCCACGCTGCGCATGAGGGGCAGGCCAAAGGTGGTGCTGGCGCGCACCTACGAGGAGGCGATGGACTACTATCGCCGCTTCCCAGAAAACATCCTCGGCGTGATAAGCGACTGCCGCTTCCCCAAGGACGGCGCGATTGACAACGAGGCCGGCATAAAGCTGCTCCGCGAGATACGCCGCGGCAACGCCTTCATGCCGCTCATACTGGAGAGCAGCGAGACGGACAACAGGGACAAGGCCGACATCCCAGGCGTGCGCTTCATCGACAAGAACTCCAAGAAGATGGGCATCGACCTGAGGAACATCATGGCGGACCACATGGGCTTCGGCGATTTCGTGTTCCGCGACCCCAAGACACACAAGGAGATAAAGCGCATACACAATCTGAAGGAATTGCAGGACAACATCTTCAGCATCCCAAACGACTCGATGCTCTACCATATCTCGCGCAACCACATGAGCCGCTGGCTCTGCGCAAGGGCGATATTCCCCGTGTCGGAGTTCCTGAAGACTGTTACGCTGGAGAAACTGAAAGACGTGGACACCCACCGGCAGATAATCTTCGACGCCATAGTGCAATACCGCCTTATGAAAAACGTGGGCACCGTGGCTCTGTTCCGCCGCGAGCAGTTCGACACATACAGCCATTTCGCGCGCATCGGCGACGGTTCGCTGGGCGGAAAGGGGCGCGGCCTGGCGTTCCTCGACCATATCATAAAGACCACGCCCGAGTTCAACGAACTCCCCGGCGTTAAGGTGTCGATACCCAAGACGGTGGTGCTCTGCACCGACGTTTTCGACCAGTTCATGGACCGCAACAACCTCTACCAGACGGCTCTCAGCGACGCGCCCGACGAGGAAATCCTCCAGACCTTCCTCAAGGCGCAGCTGCCCGACCAGTTCATCGACGACTTCATGACGTTCTTCGATGCCATACGCCACCCGATAGCCATTCGCTCCAGCAGTCTGCTCGAAGACTCCCATTACCAGCCCTTCGCCGGCATCTACTCCACCTACATGATACCCTATCTCGACGACAAGCAGGAGATGCTGCGGATGCTCGCCGCGGCGATAAAGAGCGTCTACGCGTCGGTGTATTTCAAGGACTCAAAGGCGTATATGACCGCCACGCGCAACGTGATAGACCAGGAGAAGATGGCGGTGATACTCCAGGAGGTGGTGGGCAAGCAATACGGCGACCATTTCTATCCCAATTTCAGCGGAGTGCTGCGCTCGATAAACTACTACCCCATAGGCTACGAGAAATCGGAGGAGGGCATCGCCAGCCTCGCGCTCGGACTGGGCAAATACATCGTGGACGGCGGACAGACTCTGCGCGTTAGCCCCTACCATCCCGACCAGGTGTTGCAGACGAGCGACATGGAAATCGCGCTGCGGCAGACGCAGACACGCTTCTACGCCCTCGACATGAAACACGTGGGCGAGGATTTCAAGGTGGACGACGGCTTCAACATCCTCAACCTGAAGGTGAAAGACGCCGACCGCGAGGGCGCGCTCAACTTCATCGCCTCTACCTACGACCCCTACGACCAGGTGATACGCGACGGCCTGTATGAGGGAGGGCGCAAGATAATCAGCTTCGCCGGGGTGCTACGACAAGGGGTGTTCCCCCTGCCAAGGCTCTTGCAGCTCTCGATGAAGCACGGCGCGGAGAGCATGCGCCGCCCGGTGGAGATAGAGTTCGCCTGTACGCTCAACGACGACCGCACCGGCGAGTTCTACCTGCTCCAGATACGCCCCATAGTGGACAGCAAGCAGATGCTCGACGAGGACGTGGCGTCGATACCCGACGACAAGTGCCTCCTGCGCTCGCACAACTCGCTGGGCCACGGCAAGGGCAACGACGTTACCGACGTGGTTTACGTGAAGACGGGTCCCGACTTCACCGCCGCAAACAACCCTGCCATCGCCGACGAGATAGAGCACATCAACCGCCGCTTCCTCAACGACGGCAAGGGCTACGTGCTGATTGGCCCGGGGCGGTGGGGGTCGAGCGACCCGTGGCTCGGCGTGCCTGTTAAGTGGTCGCACATCAGCGCGGCGAAGGTGATAGTGGAGACCACGCTGAAGAATTACAGCGTGGACCCGAGCCAAGGCACTCATTTCTTCCAGAACCTTACGAGCTTCGGCGTGGGTTATTTCACCATAGACGAGAACAAGGGCATGGGCTTCTTCCGCAAAGACATCCTCGACGCGATGCCGGCGGTGGAGGAGACAGCCCACGTGCGCCGTGTGCGCTTCCAGAAACCTCTCCGCATAATGATGGACGGCATGAAGCAGGAGGGCGTTGTGATGACGGCGGAAGACTGAGGCGGAATAAGGTGTGAAGCCCTAAACCGTTGTTATTTGTCCACTTACAAATCTTGACGTAAATCAAGAAAGTAAAGAAAAAGAAATAAATCTGTGAAAAGCACTTGCAAGTAGTCGGGAAACGTCATATCTTTGCAACGTGTTTTTCATAGTATTAGATTTAAGGTTAACAAGGTTGGAGTACAGCGGTACTCCTTTTTTTGTGCC
>CAVHWJ010000310.1:0-3121 GCA_963639565.1 uncultured Prevotella sp.
CGTTGCGGGCATGATACACTCCGATACTGTGCATTGCCATGGCACTGCCCCTTTGAGCGGCTTTCTCCCACCATTCCACTGCCTTTTCCTCGTCCTGTTCCACTTCGTCGCCATTGGCGTAGCGGTCGCCCAGTTGGTTCATGGCATCGGAGAGAGAACCCGGTGAACCGTTTTCGTCGCCTGAACCTTTTCCCGCAGAATTGACAATCCGTTGGATTTCGTGGAGCGGAAGCTTTTCGTGCAGCAGCCATTGTGCCTGTTCGTTATACAGCCTCAACAGTTCCTCCGCTTTCTCTTCGTCCTTTTCCACGCCCTTGCCTTCGTGGTATAAAATGGATAGCTTTCCCATGGCCGGCACATTTCCCTGGGCTGCTGCCAACTGATAGAGTCTCGCCGCCGCTTCATAGTCTTGTGGCGTGCCGATGCCTTCGCGGTAGAAATCGCCGAGGATGTCGAGGTGTTCGGGATGCTGTTTGATGGCGCAGCTTCTCTGCATATATTCAAACGCCTTGCTGTCGTCCTGAGCCATGTGTTTACCATTGCGGCAGCATTGCGCGAGACTTGCCAGTGCGGCGAAACTGTCCTGTTCGGCGGCGCGCCTCAGATAGTCCATTCCTTTCTCCGTGTCCTGCTCATATCCCGGGTTGTGCTCCCAGTCGCCGGCTCCTACTTCGGCATCCTGCAAATGGCAGCTTGCCAACAGGTACAGGGCTTCGCCTTGCCCCTGCCAGGCCGCCGCTTCCATCCATTTCATGCCCTCCGACTTGTCTCCGGCCTCATCTGCGCAATAGATGAACGCCAGGTTATACTGTGCGTCGGGATGCCCAGCCTCGGCAGCCTTTAGCAGAAACGCCTTGCCTTTGTCGGGGTCGCGTGCCTCCTCTACGCTGTTGTATATGTAGCCCAACATGAAATTGGCGTGGGCTTCCCCTTCGGCGGACAGTCCGGAATATATGGAAATGGCACGGTGAATGTCACGTCCGTAAGCCTCCTCTCCTACCCCTGCTATGGAGTGGAAAGCCAGCAGAAATCTCGCCGTCCTTTTTCCGGCGGCGGTGTCGCGTTCAAGCAGACGGAACGCCTTGTCGTATTTCCCCCTTGAGAAATAGAAATTCACCGCCTGTTGGAACTGTTGGTCATAAACGGCTTCGTCTTTGAAACGTTCACGCTCCCGATCAATGCCCTCCACGCCGGCGGCTTCAGCCTTTGAGAACCAATAGTCGGCCTCTTCCGTTTCGCATAGCGAGGCGTATGCCTGTCCCAAGCGTGCCATGGCAATTTCGTGTCCCATGGATGAGGCTTTCTCCAAGTAGGCGATGCCTTCATATTCGTCAATTTCGGGGAACGTACATTCCAACACGTAGCATCCCATGTCGTAATATGCGTCGCTGTCGTCCTTTGCCATAAGGTCTTCAAGGCATTTCCTTGCTTTCGGCAAATCCTTTTCCACACCGGCTCCTTTCACATACAGCTGCGCCAACAGCAACTTGGCTCTTTCGCATCCGCCATTGACGGATTTCATGCAAAGCTCAAAAGCCTTTTTGTCGTCTTTCTCCACGCCTGTGCCACGGTAGTGCATCTGTGCAAGGACGTTCGTCGCCGTGGCGTTGTTGTCTGCCACGGCCTCGTTCACAAGTCCCACGGCAATCCTCATGTCTTCTTCCTGAGGATTGCTGTTCAGTATGTCGCGCGCTTTCTGCGCTTTCTCTTCTGATGTCATATAGTTGGTTTTTAGTAATTCCGGCGGATTCGTGTCGCGCACGGTGTGCGCCTCCATTGCTTGGTTTTGCCTATGCAAAGATAACACAGTTTTTGGTTATTTGAGAATGAAATAATGCAGTTTGTATAGATCTCCGTTATATTGTTTGTGGATTGCCTGTAAATCCGTGCCAGACAGGCCGCGGTGAAGGCCGCGCTGGCATAACGGCGGCAACCTTCATCGCGGTCGTTTCCTTTCTTATAGCTTGGTTATGGTAGCCTTACGGGTGTTCACGCTGAACGTGCCGAGGGATGTCTTTATCTTGTACACTCCGTTCTTGGCGGAGACGAGTTTGGCGGTCATGCCCAAGAATGAGAAACTGCCGTCTTCGTTCTTGTTGATGGTGTGCCGCCCCAACGGCGTGTTCACCACGATGTGCTTCTTTGTCACCTCAACCACTCCGTAGGTGGTGCCCGACGGTGCGTCTTTCACTTTCTGCGCCACTTCCTTGGCTGCCGTCTCTGCCTGTTCGTTACTTGTCTTTGCGAAACTCGCCGTGCCGGTTGCTGCAACCATCATCAGCGCAATCATAAATTTCTTAATCATTGTCATTTTGTTTTAAGGCGTGCAAATGTCTGTCAGTCACACGCATGATTGAACTTTTGTCTTATTGACGGTGCAAATGTACGTCGCTTTCTTTGTGGCAGGAAATGATTTCATCCGTGTTGTACAAGATGTGGGGTTTATTGTACAAGATGTTTTGAAGCGACCGGAAACCTGTATGGCCTCCCCCCTACTCTCCCCCTCAGTATTTGGCGTAAATCAGAACCGGCCTGTTCTTGGAAGACGACAGGTAAATCTCCATCACTTTCGTCACGCAATCCCTCGACACGGTGAAGCAGCCACGGCTCTCCGAGCCAATAGGGATATACTCCCTCTCTCCCGAGAACCTCGTCACCTTTCCTGCCGAATGAATCAAGATGCCACGTGTCTCAGCGAGACAGTTGGTCTTGTCGAGACCGCGGAGGCGGATGGAGTTCTTGAACTTCTGTCCCTTCCCCACCATCACATACCGCCCGAGACTCGAACAGCCGCTGCCGAACTCATTGCTGAACTTCGGCTTTGCATCCGTGTTTCCCTTGCCGCTGCCGTGCATGCAATAGCTCGCCATAACGCGTTTGCCACGCTGCAAGTCATAGATAAAGAACCGCTTTTTCCCCGATGGTATCGAGAAATCCACCAAAATGTAATAGTCAGTGCTATATCCACGCCGTTCGCAGAACTCCCTCACTTGCGCCAAGTCCTCGCAATCCACCTTGCCATACCACTCCTTGGCATCAACATAACTCTTGTACAGCGGCTTGGTGAACCTATTATATAGGGTGTAAAGTCAAGCTCCCGAAAATCTTCCTTGAATTTATC
>CAVHWJ010000311.1:0-3093 GCA_963639565.1 uncultured Prevotella sp.
TATTATATCAACGGAGGGGACTGCTTCCGTTACCCACACGAATCAACATAGACCCTTTAATTTTAGAAGAAGTTCAGACTGAGAATATAAGCATTGAAAGAATTAATGACTTTCCTGATCCAATTAATCGTGAAATAGATGAATATGACTATCCTATAGAAAAATACCAGTTCGAAATAATATCGGATATAACCAGCCAACAAACTGGATTGACAATTTCAAATTTCGAGGTCAATGTTGTCGGAGATTATCAAGTTGAGCTCCATTTCGATGTAGAAGGTAAAATTAACGAGATTTTTTTACTGTCCGTTGCTTTCTATGATGAAGACAACAAAATCCGAGAAACCGATTCTATTTGTTATTTCGACAATAAAGAAAAAGGATATAAGAGATATTTTTCAAAACACTTTGTCCAAAAGGTTTATTTGAACAAGTTTTATACGTTATTGAAGAAAGCAAGATTCTATCTCGGCTAATATGGATTCAATAAAGGAGCACTAAAGCGGAATTTTCGGGACCAGGCAATAAATCGCAAGAGCATATGCTATCAAGGTCACGCTCATCGACCCGAAGGGCATACGCAACCTGAAAGGCTTGGACGACCCGAAGATACAGCTCTTCCGCCAGCTGCGCGACGAGGTGCAGCCGTCCATTGGCGACAACGACATCGTGCTCGACAGTTACATCGTGAGCAACACCGACTACAAGGACGTGAGTTTCTGGGGCACGCGCCCACAGTTCACCGACAGTCATGTGGTGTTCCAAAACGACGACAACTATCTCGACGTGATGTTCGACAAAATCTTGTAATAGGCGCATAACGCCGTCTTTTCCTCACAATAAGCTCGCTCATATCTTTGCCCAAGAAAGCAAGATATGAGCGACTTTGCATTTACAGAGGGAGGGCCGCTTCACACTGTAAAATAGCCAACAATCTATAGTCTGAAATTTGCGTTATTTCCAACGGAGAAATCTTTGGGCGCAAATACGCGAAAACAGGGCGGTTTTCATAACTCACTGACAATATGCAACTTACAAAACCACGTTTTTTGGTCAAAAATCATGACAACGACCAAGCGGGAGCAAAAGGATATCACTGTTTGCCGGACTCCTTTTTCGCCTCCTCAAACTTCGCCTTCATCGTTGGGTTCTTGTAGGTGAGCTTGCGGATGGTCAGGTCGTCGGTGTCCTGGTTGGCCAGCCTGAAGTTGTTTTCCGAGCCCACCAGCTCGTCCCTGACCTTCTGCAGCTTGGCGATGGTCGCGTCGATGTCCTTGATGGCAGCCTGGAACTTTGTGGACGCCAGTTGGTAGTGGCGTCCAAACTTGCTCTTGAAGTCCTCTATCTTGGCCTCGAAGTTGGTCACGTCCACCTCCTTGTTGCGCGCCTGTATGAGCTGTTTCTTATACTCCAGGCTCTTCCTCGACGCCTGCACCAGCAGGTTGATGAAGGGCACGAAGAACTGTGGGCGTATGACGTACATCTTCGAATAGAGGTGGCTCTTGTTCACGATGCCGTTGTTGTAGAGGTCGTTGTCGGCCTCCAGCAGGCTCACGAGCACGGCAAACTCGCAGCCTTTCTTGCGGCGGTCCTCGTCGAGCTTCTTCAGGAAGTCGTCGTTCTTATGCTTGGTGGCCGTGGTGTCCATCTCATTTTTCATCTCAAACATGATGGAGATGTATTCCGTGCCGTCTTCCGCGTCACGGAAGATGAAGTCGCCCTTCGTGCCGTCGGTGGCGTCGTTGTCCTTGTCGAAGTAGGCATTGGGCATCATCGGGCGGATGTACTGCTCAAACTCGATGCTGCAATGCTGTTCGAGCGTCTCGCCCACCATCTTGGTTGACATGCGGGTCTTCAGGTCCTTGTAGTAGTCGACCTGCTCCTGCTTCATGCGCAGCTCGTCCTCATGGCGTTTCATCAAGGCCGACTCGTGGATTTTCGCCTCGCGCTTCTCCAGCTCAAGGGTTGTGCGCAGTTGGCTCAGCTCTGTCTCCTTGGCCTGCACACTCCGCTGTGCCTTGCTGCGCTCCTCCATGACGGCCAGCTGCAGCTTGTCCTTGCTCTGCGCTATGGTGGCGTTGAGCTGGGCGATGGTCTGGTCCTTCTCGGCCAAGGCAAGGGACAACTCGCTCTTATTTTGGTTTTCGATGGTCTGCAGCTGCATCTTCAGCCGCTCAATCTCGGCGCCCAGCTCGCCCTTCACATGTGCTACCTGGCTTTCGCTGGCGGCCTTCATCTGCTCGATGGCGGCTTCCTTCTCGCCCAGCTGCAAGTCTTTCTTGGACAGCTGCGTCTGGAAGCGCTGCTCGCTCTTGGCCGCCTGCAGCTCTTGCTCGGCCGACAGGCGCCCCCTCATCTCTTCGAGGCGGCGCTTGATCTCAGCGTCAAACTCGGCGTTCTTCACCTGGGAGACGATGGAAGCGTAGTCAGCTTCATCAACTTGAAACACGCTACCGCATTTCGGGCATTTGAGTTCCTTCATGTCTAAACGTTTATGGGGTTGCTAAATCATCTTGTCGTGTGCAGGGGCGAGACTCCATGGCGCGGCCCGTCTGCATAGTTGCAAATATAATAATTCCCCACCGATAATTGGCCATCACGCCGATGATTTTGATGCTGCTCACTTGTATTTTGTGAATACTGCCTGTTTTTTTCAGAAAAAACAAGGTCTGCGTTGATTCGTGTGGGTTAAATGCAGATTTGCCACCCAGCGCCATAGGGGTGACATAGTATAGGATAGGGCCTTGGCCCTATCTCAAACGGGTATTTCAAACGTTGTCCCCTGTAGGTAGGGTGTTCAAAATCTGTTTCAAAATCGGATACGGTTCTGCAGCAAAATATAGCGGTTCTCGTATTTATTGTCTTCCGTTCGTAGTAGGTCCCCGAAGGGGGCCAACTGTGCATAATCGCGGGTGACCGTAGGGAACCTGCGGTTTCCAAATGGTGTCGGGACCGGCGTCCTCGAAGAGGGCGAAATTTGCAGAAGACTCTCTGGCCAACAGGAAGTAACGCTCTCAATGGCCCTTCTTGATATATTAGCGTGTTCGCCCTCTTCGAGGACGCTTTAAGCAGTATCGTATAACCGCAGGTTCC
>CAVHWJ010000312.1:0-3084 GCA_963639565.1 uncultured Prevotella sp.
CTCTTACAAAGGTACAACTTTTTGAGGAGAAACTGTTATATTTACTGCACTTTTCGGGTGTGGGAAACTTTAGTGGATATATCTTTGTTGGACACAGCGTAAAAACGCTTGTCTTCCGTCTTTATACAGTGCAGGTACCCAGTATCCTTTTCCGTAGAGATTTCGGGAGTCAAATCCCCAAGAAAAGTAAGCAACGCGTCCTTTTGAAATTCGTTGATTTCGTCAACGTTTTCCCATTCATAAGCGTTAGCCTTCAGCAATGCCGCCGTAAACTTAGGGTCTTTGATACTTGCCGGAAGTTCTTCTTTGAGTTGGCGTTTTACCCATTCACGGAGTCTATACATTTCCAACTCCAACTGGTTCTCCGCAGTTTCTCCAAATGGGGTGTTTAAGCAAAACCAATCACCATATTTAGTTTTCCCTGTATGAATGAGGTGGGGATAGCCAGACAAAGAACGTGTTCGGAATGTCAATTTGTTATGGGGGAATGTGACAGGAATCTCGACACGAATTGACAGGGGATGAATACAGCCCTTTGTCTTTATCATGCCGACATATAAGTTCTTCTCGTCATCATCCTTCGACAAGTCGAACTCCTGAACCAATTCAAAATCCTTCAGATTGTTGAAATAGTCCGTGTAGAAATCTTTGCCTTTATATTCAAACATAATATTTCGGATTACGCATGTCCCCTTGGAGAAGGGGTAGACGTGTTGGGGGATTTCACGGAAACCTTATCCTGCGTTTTGTCCACACTTTTTGGTTTGGTAAATGAGATACCTGTCTTTAGGCCATCAAGAGAAGGATTTTTTGCCATATCTATAATTTTATTCTAATCAATGTTTGCGCCAAAGTTACAATTTTATTCCGTAACGAAGACGAAAAGCGAAAAGAAATATTCAAGATGCCATCATTTAGGGTTAAATGTAAGGGCAGTGAGAGTAAAGTGGATGAAAAGGGGCAGTTTGTCAAACTCCCATCGTCCGATGGGAGGTCTGTTGTCGTCCGATGGGGGACAAGCAAAGCGGTGGTTTGCCGTCGGCAAGGCTGTGGTCTATACACAAAAAGTGCTTATATTTTGCTCAAACGCGGTTTTTTCGTACCTTTGGAGCAAATTATAAGCACATTTTTATGGAAAAGCTAATCGGCAGGAAAGCTGAGACGAAAGCGTTGAGGCAGTACGCAAATTCGGGGAAATCGGAGTTCGTGGCAATATTCGGAAGACGGCGCGTGGGCAAGACCTTCCTCGTGAAAAAGGTCTTCGGCGACAAACTCGCATTCGACCTCACGGGCATGGCAAACGTGAACCTCAAGACACAACTCGCCAATTTCAGGAACGAAATAAGCCGACAGACGGGCAAACGCCAACCGATGCCGTCGAGCTGGCTCGACGCTTTCGAGCAGCTGCGCGACTATCTGGGCGGCCTTCCCGGCGGCAAGCGTAAATACGTGTTTATCGACGAAATGCCGTGGCTGGACACGCCGCGGTCGAATTTTCTGCCGGCACTGGAACATTTCTGGAACAACTGGGCGGCATGGGAAGACGACATAATGCTCATCGTGTGCGGCTCCGCCACGTCGTGGATTACAAACAAACTGATAAACAACCACGGCGGACTGCACAACCGCGTGACGCGCCAGCTGTATCTCGCGCCGTTCACACTCGGAGAATGTAGGGAGATGTGCCGGTCCAACGGCATCGCATGGCGCGAGAAAGACGTCGCCGAATGTTACATGGTGATGGGCGGCATACCTTATTATATTGACCAGATACAAAAAGGCGAAAGTCTGGCGCAGTGCATCGACCGCCTCTTCTTCTCGCCGGAGGGTACTTTCAGGCATGAGTTCGACAACCTCTACAAGTCGCTCTTCGTCCACAGCGAGAACTACATAGAGGTGGTAAAGGCCCTTGCAGGAAAGCGGACGGGACTAAGCCGGCAGGAAATCATACAGGCCACGGACATAAGCAACGGACAGGGGCTGACCACTATACTGAGCGATTTGCAGCGTTGCGACTTCATCCGTGCGGTGTCGAAGGAGGAAAGCGGAAGAAACGCCGTTTACCAGCTGATAGACAGCTTCACGCTCTTCTACCTCTGCCTTATGAGCAAGAACAAGATGAAAGACCCTCATTTCTGGTCGCACTCCCTGTTGGGGGTGGAGCACCACGCGTGGGCGGGACTGGCGTTCGAGCTTTTGTGCATAAGGCACACGGAGCAAATCAAGCGTGCGCTCGGAATTTCGGGGGTGCTCACGCGGAACTATTCATGGCGGAGCAAGAGGAAAGAGGGCGGCGCGCAGATAGACCTTGTTATCGACAGGGCGGACAACTGCGTGAATATCGTGGAAATCAAGTTCGTGTCGGAACCGTTTGAGATAACGGCGGCATACGAGCAAAAGCTGCTCAACAAGGTGAGACGCTTCATGGAGGAGACGAAGAGCCGAAAGACTCCCATGCTGACGATGCTGACGACTATGGGCATAAAGGAGGGGTCGCACAGCGACATCATCCAAAACGAGATTACGCTGAACGACCTCTTTGAGTGATTACGGGTCATCCTTGCACGGCACCCCTTTGCTTTACAATCCGCCGCACCTTTTCGCATTCCTTAACTTTGAAATGTTAAATCTGTGGCTCGCCCTTGACGCGAGAACACCGTCGCTCTGCGCAAAACGGACTTTGGGCGGAAATTCGGGGCTTCTTGGATGTTTTCTGTATTTTGCTTGTTTTCAGCCGTTTAATTGGGTTTTTCGGAAAGAAAGCGCAGTCCGCTTTTAGCAAAGCTATCGTTCTCGAGGAGCAAAGCTATCGTTTGCTCCTGGGAAAACGCTTTTCGTTTTCGGGAAATCGGGCTTTTTCGACGAAAATCTTAGGCGTTTTCGTCGTGTTGCGTGCCGTTGTGCCGGTTTCGGGCAAAGGGAAACGAGCAAAGCGAAGCGCAAACCGTGACGTTTTGTGCTGTTAAACATCGGGAGCGGAATTTTCCGAATGTTAAAATCCGACCGCCAAACCGTTAATGAATATTTAGTAAAGAATCCGGCATTTCAGCCCCTATACACCTAACTCAGTTGCCATTTCCTCGA
>CAVHWJ010000313.1:0-3068 GCA_963639565.1 uncultured Prevotella sp.
GACCATCGCATCGGCTACACCACGCACGACCTGAGCGGTTTTCTGGGCGGCGACATTCAGGACATGATCGACGCGCTGACCGTGGCGGAGAACGCCGAGAGAATGAAGGAAAACGAACTTTAATACTTTGATTTCAAAACATTGATTTCAAGACACCTACTTTAAGACATCGACAATGAACAGACAAGAACTTATAAACCAGATATTCAAGAAAAAGACGTTCCTGTGTGTGGGACTGGACACCGACATCAAGAAAATACCGCAGCACCTCCTTTCCGAGGAGGATCCGGTATTCAGCTTCAACAAGGCCATCATCGACGCCACTGCAAAATACTGCGTGGCGTACAAGCCCAACCTCGCATTTTACGAGAGCATGGGCGTGAAGGGTACGATTGCCTTCGACAAGACGATTAGCTATCTCAAGGGAAGCTGCCCTAACCATTTCATCATCGCCGACGCGAAACGCGGCGACATCGGCAACACGTCGAGCATGTACGCACGCACGTTCTTCGAGGAATACGACCTCGACTCGCTCACCGTAGCCCCTTATATGGGCGAGGACAGCGTGAAACCTTTCCTTGAATACGACGGGAAATGGGTGATACTGCTGGCTCTGACGAGCAACAAGGGTTCGCAGGATTTCCAGCTCACTGAGGACAAGAACGGCGAGAGGCTGTTCGAGAAGGTACTGCGCACCTCACAGAAATGGGGCAACGAGGAAAACATGATGTATGTCGTTGGCGCCACGCAGGGCAAGATGTTCGGCGACATCCGTCTCATCGTACCCGACCATTTCCTCCTCGTGCCGGGTGTAGGCGCACAGGGCGGCAGTCTTCAGGAAGTATGCAAATACGGCATGACAAAAGACTGCGGTCTCCTCGTGAACAGCAGCCGCGGCATCATCTACGCCAGCGACGGCAAGGATTTCGCCGAAGCTGCCGCACAGAAAGCCCGCGAACTGCAAAAAGAAATGGCAGAGGAACTGGAGAAGATAAGATAAAGATTTCCTTGGACTGCTCGGACTGCTCGGACAACTCAGAGTTCTCAGTCTCCTCTGAGTTGTCCGAGAAGTCTGAGCAGTCCGAGTTGTCCTATCTGTCTTATTTGTCCTATCAGTCCTCCAATCATCCTTCCACTATCCCGGCCTCTTTCCAAAGCCTCGCCAGTTCCACGCAGTCCTTCACCGCTGTTTCCCTGTCCACCTCATACTCTTTGCAAAGAAGTTCCGCCATTTCCTCCACGGAAAAATCCCCCTCACCGAGTTCATTCCACAGATAAGCCGAAGTCTCGTTCATACTTATTATGCTGCTGAAATCGATGTTCTCTATCCCCTCAGCCACCATAATCTGTTCGCCGCACACACTGCGCAAGTTAAATCCTTTTTTCTTTTTCATATTGCAAATATACAGAGACTTAACGATATGTGCAAATGTATTCCGCAACTATTCAGCCGCCATTGCCACTGCCCTTCATTTGGCTGTTGCATGAGTGGCATTTTCAACAGAAGAAGTCTAAATCCTTGGGCATAAACGGCAGGAAGGCTTCCGGCACATAGACATTTCCGAAGGAGTATGCCTGACGGAACAGGGGAGCTATCTCCTTGACGGTGTAGCCGGCCGCTCCGCACCCCACGGCGGAAAGCATGAACTTACACTGAGGATGAAGGACTGCATACTTGGTAAAACGCCCCACCGCTTCTTTCAGTTCGCCGAACGAGTTTCCGTGCGTCGGTATGGCATAGCTCCTGCCCTGAGGTCCTTCAGCCTTTCCCTCTTCCGCTCCGAAATGTTCCTTCGCGAACAGAGCCGCACCGCCGGAATGTTGTCCGCGTACGTTGCTGCCAAATACAAAGATCTCATTGTCCGCAAGCGTCTTGATGAAATCGGGGGCTACCCTCTTCTTGTCAACAAAATAATTGCTGTTCATACTGCCAAGCATTTCTTCACGCGCTTCACTCGGCATGGCGGAAAAGCCGGACATTCCGTGCATATATTTGAGCTTCATGTTGTAGGCCATGCGACTGCGCCTTTCCTTTTCAAACATATCGTTCATGCCCTCTTCTGTCTGCCTGAACTCCACAAAGCTGTCGATGCCGAGTCCCTTTGCCGCCATATCCACGTCGATGTTTGCACCGATAAACGTGAACACCCATCCTTTCCTCTTCAGTCTCTCTATCAGTGCCGCCACAGAGCGTAGCGTCCATCTGCGCGAGGAGTTTTCATAGCCGTCGGTGATGATTGTAACGACGGCGACAGCCTCGCTGTCGGCAATCCGCCTCTCCAGCCGCGACACGGTATAGCCCACGGCATCGTAGAGCGGAGTGTTGCCGTACGGTCTGTAATCGGCCTCCGTCAGGTCGTGCGTGTATTCCACCGCCACATCCTCGAAGAGGTATCGGGAGTTGATGTTGTCGAAACAGAAAATGGACACGTATTGTCTGTTGTCTGGCTGTTCCTTTGCCATGTGCCTTATTGTGTTCAACGTTTCGTTGCACCCCGAAATAGTCTGCGGTCTTACACACGACATTGAACCGCTCTTATCCAATATGATAAGGTTATAGGTTTCCGCAGGGGCAAGCGTCTGCTCCTCCTTGTCGCCCTTTTCCTCCGCCTCATTGTTTTCTTCCGGTTCTCCGTCCGCTCCGTCTTTCTTCGACGAAGCGTCCCACACGTACGGCTGACTAACATTTCCGCCCAAATTCAGCGGTTCATTCTCCCTGTTATGCCCCAACGACTCCGGCATCTGTTCCTCCGGTTGCCTGAACATACTGTTCAAAAAGCTCTTTATTCCCATAACTCATTCATTTAACGTGACTTTTTCCATTCTCTTTTATGTACCTTACATTGTTCCAAAGCCGATTCAGCAAGGTAATATCCCTTTTTCAGCGAACGCTTATATTCCCTTTTGGCTTTGCCGTATTCATTAAAAGTTTCATAAGCCACTCCCCTGTCATAATACAATTTGCCATTGCACCACCCTGTCTCAAGGGCAAAATCAGAATAGTAGATAAATCCCCTAAAATCACCTTTGTCATAACATTCATACGCTTTGTCCTTGTATTTTATAAA
>CAVHWJ010000314.1:0-3052 GCA_963639565.1 uncultured Prevotella sp.
CAAGCGGCTGCAAAGTTACGGCATTTTCCCCTATCCTGCAAGACATAAGGGGAAAAACCGTAAAACTTTTTGTCATTCGGGGCAAACTTCCCCTATATTTCCATTGTATTCTCCTCAAGCCAACGCCTCTCGTCGCCATTGAGCAGCGGCGAGAGTTTCTGCCGCACGGTGCGGTGGTAGCCGTTGAGCCATTGCTTTTCTTCTTCAGTGAGCATCGTGAGGTCGGCGCAGCTGAGGTCTATGGGACACAGTGTGAGAGGCTCGAACTGGAGGAACTTGCCGAAATCCGTCTGCATATAGTCCGTTATGAGCAGGGTGTTCTCGATGCGCACGCCGAATTTCCCGGCGAGATACAGTCCCGGTTCGTCGGTGACGGTCATTCCGGGGCGCAGCGGCGCTGGCTTCCATTCCATACGGATCTGGTGCGGGCCTTCGTGAACGTTGAGGTAGCTCCCCACCCCATGCCCCGTGCCGTGCATGAAGTTCATCCCCTCGCGCCACATCGCCTGTCGGGCGAGGATGTCGAGCTGCGTGCCGCTCGCCCCGTGGGGGAACTTGCAGAGTTCAATCTGGATATGGCCTTTCAGCACGAGCGTGTAGACGTGGCGTTGCTCTTCGGTCACCGGACCGAGGGGTATGGTGCGCGTGATGTCCGTCGTGCCGTCGAGATACTGCGCCCCGCTGTCGAGCAACAAAAACCCTTCGGGGCGCAGCGGTGCGTCGCTCCCTTCGTCGGCCTCGTAATGCACAATCGCGCCGTGCTCCTGATAGGCGGCTATGGTGTCGAACGAGAGACCGCGGAACAGCGGCTGCTCCGCCCTCAGCGCGGTGAGCTTGCGGTCCGCCGACATCTCCGTCTCGCCTCCTGCCTCCACCGCCGGGCGCAGCCATTTCAGGAATTTCACCATCGCCACGCCGTCGCGCAGCATGGCGTTGCGGAAGCCCTGTATCTCCGTCTCGTTCTTCACGCATTTCATCAGCGGCACAGGTGACGGCCGCCGTATCTTCTTCGCGCAGCCGGCGGAACGGAACATCCCGAAATTCGTCTCCGCGGGGTCGAGCAGCAGACTGTACGCCTTGCAGCGCGCCAGTCCCGGGGCGGCGTTGCGGTAGTCGTCCACCTTCACGCCCACGCCGTCGAGATACTCCCGGGCCGCGGCGTCGAGCTTCCCTTTATCTATATATAATAAGGTGTCGTCGCCGTCGATGAGAAGATACGCCACGAAAACGGGATTGCAATGCACGTCAGTCCCCCTCATGTTGAGAATCCACGCTATGTCGTCGAGCGCGGACACCAGTATGCCGCCGGCACCCTCGCGGCGCACCGCCTCGCGCACACGCGCCAGCTTGCTTTCCGCCGTCTCCCCGGCATACTCCAGCGGATGCACCTCCACCTTGCCCTCAGGGATTGGCGGACGGCCGGTCCATATCTCCTGCAGAGGGTCGAAATTGGTGCGCAGCGTGATGCCGCCCTGCCGACGCAGGTCTTCTTCCAACTGCTCCACCTCGCCCACGGAGTTCACAAAACCGTCAAGCCCCACGGCTGCGCCGTCGATATGCGAGAGCGTCATGCCGAGCCATTCGGCAACGGACGGCGTTCCCTCCACGCGCTCCTTCATAAGCCGGAACTCCGTGCCGGAGAGTTGCTGCTCCGCCTGGAGGAAATAGCGCGAGTCGGTCCACAGCGCGCACTTGTCCATCGTCACCACCGCCGTGCCGGCACTGCCGGTGAAGCCGCTTATCCATTTCCTGCCCTCCCAATGCTCCGGCACATACTCGCCGTTGTGGGGGTCGGTGCTGGGGAAAATATACGCGTCGAGCTTCTCGCGGCGCATCACGCGGCGCAGTTTTTCGAGTCTCTCCTTTATATTTGTTTCCATAATAGAATAGTTTTAATGTGTATTTGCAAAATCCATGTTACAAAGGTATAACTTTTTGAATTTAATAACAAATTATCTTTCGGGGGCAGTGCCGCGTATCGACATTTTTTTGCTAACTTTGCGGTGTAAAAAGACAAAGGACTAACAAAAACAATAAAAGGTTTTAACTATGGAATTTTTGACAAACGAGAAACTTGTGATCGTCGGTGCCGGCGGTATGATTGGTTCAAACATGGTGCAGAGCGTTCTTATGCTCGGACTGACTCCCAACGTGTGTCTCTACGACATCTATGAGCCGGGAGTACACGGAGTGTTTGACGAGATACAGCAGTGCGCCTTCCCCGGAGCCAACGTGACCTACACGGTAAATCCCGAAGAGGCTTTCACCGGCGCCAAGTATATCATCTCTTCCGGCGGCGCGCCCCGCAAGGACGGCATGACACGCGAAGACCTGCTGAAGGGCAACTGCAAGATCGCCGCTGAGTTCGGCGACAACATCAAGAAATACTGCCCCGACGTGGAGCACGTGGTGGTTATCTTCAACCCCGCCGACGTGACGGCTCTCACAGCCCTCATCCACTCAGGACTGAAGCCCAGCCAGCTCACTTCTCTCGCAGCCCTCGACTCCACACGTTTGCAGCAGGCCCTCGCCCTTGAGTTCGGCGTGCAGCAGGACAAGGTGACCGGCGCGCACACCTACGGCGGCCACGGCGAGCAGATGGCAGTGTTCGCCTCACAGGTGAAGGTGGACGGCAAGCCGCTCTCAGAGATGGGCCTGTCGGCAGAGCGTTGGGAAGAGATCAAGCACCACACCGTGCAGGGCGGCTCCAACATCATCAAGCTCCGCGGACGCAGCTCGTTCCAGAGCCCAGCATACAACGCAGTGAAGATGATCGAGGCCGCAATGGGCGGCAAGGAGTTCACACTGCCCGCAGGATGCTACGTGAACTGCGACAAGCTCGGTTTCAAGAACGTGATGATGGCCATGCCCACCACTATCGACAAGACCGGCGTTCACTTCACGGAGCCACAGGGAACTGAGGAGGAACTCGCTTCGCTGAAGAAGTCTTACGAGCACCTCTGCAAGATGCGCGACGAAATCGTTGAGCTTGGCATCGTTCCGCCGGTGGCAGAGTGGACGAAGATGAACCCTAACTTGTAATTCCACCATA
>CAVHWJ010000315.1:0-3034 GCA_963639565.1 uncultured Prevotella sp.
TTTTTGGGGAGAAACTGTTATATTTACTGCACTTTTCGGGTGTGGGAAACTTTAGTTATGTGAGAATAATGGGATTTTATTGCCCCAACAACAAATAAATAAGAACGACGGTATCAGAAATTTATCCGACCTCATAGATCAGGTTAAGCCCAATGTTTTTAATATCATATGTTTAAACCAATAAAATAAACGCAGTATGAAAAAGTTTATAACATTTCTTTTGCTTGTAATTGGAATATTTCTAAATTGCTATTCGCAAAGGGCAGGAAACAATCTGCACAAAAGTTTGGACCAAATTCAGCAAGCTTTCCCGAATCTTGTTTATTGGCAGAAAGAAAAGGGGTATGATGTTTATAAATCAGTAGGTGAAGATGACGATTTTATATGCTTTTATTTAGAAAACGGAATCGTTGTAGGAGAATATATCTATATTTTCGACTACCTAAGTGATGATTTCATTACGAATTTATATAATTCGTTGCTAAATTCGTTTGCTAAAACAAATGCTTTAAATAAAAGGAAAAAATATGAACGGTGTGATGTTACATATTTTTACTATTCTGGCTATATTGTCAGAATAGCAAACTTTGGAAACCAGCTTCAGCTATACTATGAACTTGATGGTTATAATATCAATCTTAATAAGCTGCAAACTAAGCGCCCAGGTTATTAAGAAATTGCTACTGGAACCATTTCACATATACATTCATAATTACGAAATAAAAAATGAAAAAAGTTTTATTGTTGTTTGCGCTGTTGGCGTTCTGTATCAACAGTTATTCGCAAAGTGAGGAGTCTCTAAGAGATTATTTTGAGCGAAATGTAAGTTCATTAGACCCTATTGAGGGTATATATGATGTAGAAGCATCAGGTGACTATATCACTCCATTCGTTCATCAAAAATACCCAAATTCAAATTTCTCTTTATATATCATAAAGAACGCCAGCCTATATGATGTCTATGTAAAGGTTGATGGTGGCTTGGAAGAAAGCTATTTAAAAATAGAGCATATAGCAGGAAATGCCTATCGCTTTTCTTTCCATACAAGCCATACAAGAATATACCTTGAAAATAGAAATCATTTTGTAGCCACTCTAGAATTAGACAATGAATCTGCGAAATTGTTTACTGATAGTGACAGATTAGCCAAATCTATTCGTATTATAATTAAAAATGATGCAATAAAGACCTATCCCTGTAATTAGGACTTATTTTCCTGAGTGCTGCTCTGTCTTTGTAGCAGCATAAAAGTCGAAGATGCCAAGGACGAATATGTCCCGGTGAAATCTGCGTGTAGAAATCCTGATGTGCTATCAAACCTCTACTAACTTTCCAACAAAAACTTGTAGACTGGTATCAACTCGATGTCGGGGTAGCCCTCGGCAGTGGGGATTGTTTCCTCTTGGTCGTAGGTGACGATGAGGCATCTGGTCGCGTTCAGGTATTTGGCGACTTTCAGCAAAGCACTTGTTTCCCTCTCACGGGTGGCGTCGTCGGTGATGCGGTAGGAGGCCTGGACGAGCAGTCCTTCTTTGGGAACGCAGAAGTCTACCTCTACGTTCTTGTTGTAATAGAACAGGTCGTCGCCGTATTTCTTGTAAAGGTGGAGGGCGACGATGTTTTCCAACAACTTTGTTTCGGGCTGGAAAAGAAACAGGTTGAGGATGCCGTTGTCGTAAAAATAGTGCTTCTTGATGGTCTCACGCTCGGAGATAGCGTCGGTGAAGCCGCTTATGCTGAACGTGAGATAGGATTCGTGGAGGTAGTCAAGGTAGTTGCCCACGGTCTCGCGGGCAATCTTGGTGCCGTCGCCTTGCAGGATGTTTTGCAGACGCTTAACGGCAGTCGGCTGCATCACGCTGTCGGCAAGTTTCCTAACCAAAAGACGCAGACTGCGTTCGTTGCGGACACCTTTCCGCAATACGATGTCTGAAAACAGTATCTTCTGATACAGCGACTGAAGCCAAGATTTCTTGTCCTGAATGTTGAAGACTTCCGACAGTCCGCCATAATAGAAATAATCCGAAAGCAGTCTGATAACGTCGGCCTTCACGGGCGACAGTTCCCAGAACTTGGTGAGCTGCACCTCGTGGTAATCAAGGTATTCCTTGAACGAGAAGGGGAAAATCTCTTTCGTGAGGTATCTTCCGCCGAGTGTGGAACTGATTTCGCGACTGAGCATGTGGGCGTTGCTGCCGGTGATGAAGACCCGGTATTTCTCGTCGGCAAGCCGCCGGGCGAAATGTTCCCAACCCTCCACGTTCTGTATCTCGTCGAGAAAGACGATGGGTTGGTGGGAGAACATCTCGCGGTATGCCTCTATGATAAGGTGCAGTTCCTCTTTCCGGATGTCAGTGATGCGCTCGTCCTCGAAATTGACGAACAGTATTTCTTCCATGGAATGTCCTTGGGCTACAAGATGCTGTATCTTTTGGTAGAGCATGTATGACTTTCCGGCACGGCGGATGCCCACCAAAACGTAGTTGGCGTTGTCTTCCAAGGGGATGTCCCTCCCTATCAGCTTCACTTTCCCCACAAATTCCTGCTGCGCAAGGATGATTTGCTTGATGACGTTCTTATCCATAGATTTCACTATTTTGATGCAAAAGTAAGGAAAAATAAGATGTAGACTGCATAAAACAGGTAAAAGATGCAGTGTATAGACTGCATCTTTTAGTTAAAAATTGTAATGAGCGAGTTTTTGAGGGGATGTCTTTCGACTTTTGAAAGGAGTGAATGGCTGCGGAAGGTTGGGCGGAAAGGAAAATATTAGTAAGTTTGCAAAGGGTATTAGGGGAGAAGCAAATCCCCTGCGTTTATACCTTATTATATATAAGGCGCGAGAGGCGCGACAAAGAAGATAGAACCATTAAAGGCAAGACAGCATGACACTATACGAAGCGATATTCGAGCGGCACAGCGTGCGCAGCTACATCGACCAGCCGCTGGCGGAGGAACTGATAGATGAACTGAGGGAAAAGATACAAAAGGTGAACGGGGAAAGCGGACTGCACGTGCAGCTCGTGACCGACG
>CAVHWJ010000316.1:0-3033 GCA_963639565.1 uncultured Prevotella sp.
TCCAGCCGGCAATTTCCTGTTGTTGATGTCTGCCATGTTCCTGCCTCTTATTTTTCCTCAAAGATACGGCTTATAATCGAAAGCGCAAAGTTTTTGCGGAAATAATGCCAAAGAATGTGGCGAAACTGAAAACTTGCCCCTCCGGTACAATAAAAGCGGCGGAGTTGCGTTTATAGGGAATGATGAGAAAGAAAACACTGATACTTGACATATTGCTCTGTCTGCTGTGCGCCTCCGTTTCGGCGCAGACGTTCACGCTGCAGGGAAAAGTGACCGACAGCAACAACAACCCCGTGGAACTCGCCACAGTGGCGGTGGCGAAGCAGGGCAAGGTGGCGATGACGAACCTGAAAGGCGAGTATTCCATGCAGCTGCACTCGGCCGACAGCGTGGTGGTGAGGTATTCCATGGTGGGCTACAAGACCAAGACACGAGTGCTGCGCAAGCCGCGCGGCAAACAGACGCTGCTCATACAGCTCTTCGACGACAACCAGATCGGCGAGGTTACGGTGGTGGGGCAGAAGAGGCAGACCGGCACAACGGAGCAGCTCGACGTGAAGAACGCCAAGGACGCGCCGTCCGCCACCGGCAACGCCGTGGAAGCCATGATACAGCAACAGGCGGGAGTGTCCACCCACAGCGAACTTTCCTCGCAGTACAACGTGCGCGGCGGCAGCTTCGACGAGAACAGCGTATATATAAACGGTGTGGAGATATACCGCCCCTTCCTCGTGAGGAGCGGCCAGCAGGAGGGACTCTCAATCATCAACCCCGACATGGTGAAGAGCATCGGCTTCTCCACCGGAGGCTTCGAGGCTAAATACGGCGACAAGATGTCGTCTGCGCTCGACATCACCTACCGCCAGCCGGAACGCTTCGAGGCGAAGGTGACGGGAAGTCTGCTCGGCGCGTCGGCGTATGTGGGCGTGAGCAACAAGAAATTCTCGTGGAGCAACGGACTGCGCTACAAGACGAACCGCTACCTGCTCGGATCGCTCCAGACAAAGGGCGAATACCAGCCTAACTTCCTCGACTACCAGACTTACCTCACCTTCAAGCCCAACAAGCGGTGGTCGATAGAACTCATGGGCGACATATCGGACAACCACTATAATTTCACTCCCTCCGACCGCGAGACCAACTTCGGCACGATGGAGAACGTGAAGTCCTTTAAGGTGTATTTCGACGGAACGGAGAAAGACCTCTTCCGCACGTATTTCGGCACCTTCACCATAGCGCGCCACTTCACCGACAAGACGACGCTCTCGCTCACCGGTTCGGCATACAGCACCGACGAGCAGGAGAAATACACCATACAGGGGCAGTACTGGCTCACGCAGACGGAGACGAGCGAGAATCTGGGCGTGGGGACATACATGGAGCACGCCCGCAATTACCTCAAGGCGAACGTGAAGAGCCTCAAGCTCGCCTTCGCCCACAAGGCCAAGCGGCATGACGTGCTCGCCGGACTGACCTACAAGTGGGAGCACGTGGACGAATACAGCAAGGAGTATGAAATGCGCGACTCCAGCGGCTACAACATCCCCCACACCGGCGAGGACATGAAGATGATTTATTCCTTGAGGGCGCACAACACGCTCGACGCAAACCGCTTCGAGGCGTATCTCCAGGACACTTACCGCTTCACCAGCCGCGGGCAGCACACCTTCTTCACTCTCAACTACGGACTGCGTTTCAGCCACTGGAGCTTCAACCGCGAGACGATTATCAGTCCGCGCCTCTCCCTGAGCATCGTGCCGCCGTTCAACAGCAACGTCACGTTCCGCTTCGCCGCCGGACTCTATTACCAGGCGCCGTTCTTCAAGGAACTGCGCGACACCACCACCGTGGACGGCACCACCTACGCCACTTTGAACCGCAAGATAAAGAGCCAGCGGTCGATACATTTCATCGCCGCCTACGACTATAAGTTCAAGCTCAACGAACGGCCGTTCAAGTTCACCGCCGAGGCGTATTACAAGGCGTTGGGCAACATCGTGCCGTACAGCGTGAACAACGTGAAGGTGGTCTACGACGCGAGCCAGCAGTGCAGCGGACACTCCATGGGAATCGACATGAAACTCTACGGCGAGTTCGTGCCGGGCACCGACTCGTGGATAAGTTTCTCGCTCATGGACACCAGGATAAACATCAAGGGCAAGAGCGTGCCGCTGCCCACCGACCAGCGGTATTCCTTCAACCTGTATTTCACCGACTATTTCCCCGGCTCCGACAGGTGGCGGATGTCGCTCAAGCTCGCCTTCGCCGACGGACTGCCCTTCGGTCCGCCACACCGCGACCTCTCCACCATGCAGTTCCGCGCCCCGGCATACAAGCGCGCCGACATCGGCATGAGCTACCGCCTCTACGACAGGGAGAAGAGCGAGAAGAAGAAGTCCGTGGTGAAAAACGTGTGGCTCGGCGTGGACTGCCTCAACCTCTTCGGCATAAACAACGTGAACTCCTACTACTGGATAACCGACGTGACCAACCAGCAGTATGCCATACCCAACTATCTGACGGGGCGGCAGATAAACGCCCGCGTGTCGGTGGAGTTCTGATTGCTTCATAGAAAAGGCGTTTCATAAAATGTGTAAACGAATATAAATGTAATGAAATAAAAGACCACAAAATTTGGAGGGAAAGGAAAAAGTGCGTACCTTTGCACTCGCAATTAAGAAATGGCTCCGTAGCTCAACTGAATAGAGCATCTGACTACGGATCAGAAGGTTCCGGGTTTGAATCCCAGCGGAGTCACTTTTCAAAGAGGATTTTACCTTTGGTAAAGTCCTCTTTTTGCGTTGTAACTATTCAGCAATAGAAACAATTAGTCATTCCATTGGTCTTGACGAAAATAATTTATGAAAAATTCGTGGTTAATTTATGGCTATTCGTGTCAAAAAGATATTTGTTTTCTTTTGAACATAAATTCCCGTAAATTAACCACGAAACAAAGTTCGGCGTACGAAGTGTAAGCCAATTTTCATCAATTGTAGCTATATACTATTGCTGAATAGTTACCCATAACTCTTG
>CAVHWJ010000317.1:0-3012 GCA_963639565.1 uncultured Prevotella sp.
TAGTTGGCGTTGTAGGTGCTATCAATCTTCTGAACGTCGTTCAAAAAGCGTTCGAACGGTTTTCGTTCGCCGTTCTCATCGAGCAATGAAGGGAATGCCTCGTTGAGTTCGTGGATATTGGTACTTGTCGGCAAAGAAAGAGTTGTGGCTTTTCTCGTCCATGTTGATTGTTTTTTTGCACTATAATGTTTACCTTTGCAAAGGACAGGCTTCTGATTCCTAATGGGGGGTGTGTGAACCTCGCTGGACAGTTTCTGTCCTTTTTTATTTTATCGTCTCCACTAAGATTTCGTCCGTGAAATGTTGTGTTTTGGGAATTTGTCATTACCTTTGCGGCAGAGACTTATGCGGCGTTTCAAATGTCGGCTCTTATGAGCGCAGACTACGGAAGGTTCATAAGTCTTTTGTGTCTCCGGAGCCTTTGCCAACCGTAACGCTTAGACCTACCGGCTGGAGCGTTTAAGAATGCCAGGCACTCTGGTTACGATGTAAAAACAGGCTCGTTTCTTTTGGGATGTCCGTCTGTCCCCGATGCCGTAATAAAACTGACATATTGGCGAAATGAGGAATTTATCACCCGAAAGAATTGCATTAAGTCTGTGTGAATTTGGCTATATGCTTGAATTTCATTATTTTTGCGTTTTGAAATTGAAGTCTGTCGCCGATACGAAAACAGATACTGCATATTTGGTGACCATGTGAGACTTAAATTAACAATATGACATGAAGATGAAATCTTTTGCAGACTATAAGAACGACGCTCCCAACCAGATAACAATGGCGGACGGCGCATTTTATCCCGACATTCTTGAACAGGCTTGTGAGTTATACAAGCCGGTATTGGTTTATTTCGGTCAGATACTCAAGTCTTCCGCCTCCTCTGAAATGCTGCTTGTGGAAATATCCAAATTGACACAGACATGGATGAGAATACAGTTGCTGAGAGTATTCAGAAAGTATGTCTCCCCGAATACGTCTGTCGAGATGCTGAAGGCAAAGAACAAAATCCAAATGGTTTGCGACACATTCGGAAAAGATTTCAGACCCATCAACGTGGTGCAGAGAAAGTTCAACCAAAGGCCGCTGCCTGACGAGGCATTGTGCGCAGTCTTGTGGGAGTATAAGGACAGAGGGCAGAAAGGCTATTCGCTGACCGAAACGTTCTTTGACATGTTTCAGTCCAAATTCCCCGGATATTCAATAGAAGGCCCCAAAAGAGCGGGAGCGGATGTCCAGTTGAAAGATGTCTTTCCCGATTATCCGAACCCGACCCGACCTGTCGATTTTGTCATCAGAAACAAAAACAAGGATGTGCTCGCAATCGGTTTGGCAAGGTATGACAGCGACAGGGGAGGAGCACAAGAGGACGACCGTACCGGAGGCTACAACAATTGCGCGAAGGAGATACTTGCGTATGTCGCAAAGAAGGGGTTAAATACAAAGGTCATATTTCTGAACGACGGGCCGGGGCTGCTGCTTGGCTCAATGTGGGATGACTATTCCAAGCTGGAGAAGATAGACGGGAAGAGAATAATGGTTCTTACGCTCAGAATGTTTAACGAGCGTCTGACAGAAAAGTGGTTGAACTCATAATTTCATGCAAATGGCAGTAGGTATAACATCATATACATGTGCAACCGTCTCTTCTGTTTCAACCGTGCCCCAAAATGGAGTGCGGTTCAGAAATGTGACAGACTATAAAGGGAAATCCATAAAGAGATTGTATCATGCCGACAACTTGGACGTGCTTAATTTCCTCGTGCAGGACAAGGCCGTGTGCGGAAATGTCAAACTGATATACATCGACCCTCCGTATAATACCGGAGGGGCTTTTGAAACCAAGGATTTCAAGCACGCCTACAATGACAATTTCACGACGCAGGGCTATCTTGATTTCATGAAGCCAAGGCTCGTCTTGATGCACAAGCTGTTGTCCGCTTCGGGTTCCATTTATGTGCAGTTGGACAGCAATATGCTTTTCCATGTCAAGATTCTGATGGACTCCATCTTCGGTGAACGGAATTTCCGTGGCATGATAACCAGGAAAAAGTGCAAGTCAAAGAACTTTACGAGGACGACTTACGGAAACATTTCAGATTACATTCTCTTCTATACGAAAACCGACTCGCCTGTGTGGAACAGGCCATACGAGGATTGGGACGAAGAGAAAGCCTTGAAAGAATACCCGTTTGTGGAAGAAGGGACAGGGCGGCGTCACAAAAGGGTGCCCTGTCACGCTCCCGGCACGCGGAACGGAGCCACCGGCGGACCTTGGCACGGCATGATGCCGCCTGAGGGGAAGCATTGGCAATACACGCCTGAAAAACTCGACGAGATGGACGCAAGGGGAGAAATACATTGGTCGTCAAACGGAAATCCACGGCGCAAGGTGTATTTAGACCAAAGCAAAGGAATTCCGGTACAGGACATTTGGCTTGACTTTTTGGATGTCAATAACCAAAACACACGCCTGACAGGCTACCCTACGGAGAAAAACATTGATATGCTCAAGCGAATCGTTGAGGCCTCCTCAAATCCCGGCGACTTGGTTCTCGACTGCTTTGCGGGGTCGGGAACAACATTGGTTGCCGCTGAAGAGCTGGGCAGACAATGGATAGGCGTTGACATTGGCGATGAGTCCATAAAAGTGATAAGGGACAGATTTGCCAATGGCACAATGCCTATCGGAGATTATGTGTCTAAGAAAAGAAAACGGAATGCCGACACTTCCATTTCGTTGTTTGACAATTCCTGTTTTGAAACCGGGACTGTCAATGCCACAAAGCGCAGCGTCGAGTATCAGGTATTGGAAGAAATATGATTTGACATACAGACATATATGTTTATGAACCGCCAATGGATTGCCGGCTGACAAGCAGCAGATTCATTGGCGGTTTTCGTGTGTAATGTAATATGCTTCCTTCCCTTACGGCTCCCCGATGGCCTCCACGATCATCGCCACCTGCGCCGGGGTCCACGAGCGCGAGCCGGGGCGGTAGCCGGATGCCGCGA
>CAVHWJ010000318.1:0-2998 GCA_963639565.1 uncultured Prevotella sp.
GGCAGGATAAGCGGAAAACTGCCCGGCATGAAAAAGCGGTCGAAACTGAACAGCCTTACGGTGTCTTCGGGGGCTTTGAAAGGCACTTTCACGCCGGCCATGACACCGGTAGCCGCAAGGCAAAGGGCTACGGAGAGATACAGAGTATTGGTGTAGCCTGTCTCGCCGAAAGCGGCAAGTCCGCACAACGGACCCAAGACAACGGCGATGCGGTAAGCCCACATCGAGAGGACGTTAGCCCTCGTGCGATGCGACGACTCGCAGCAGTCCACCACCAACGTGCTGTTGAGCACCGTATAGGCGAGACCGAAAAACGCGCCGCACACGAAGCGCGCCGCAAGGACGGGAAGGAACTGCATATCCGCTCCCAACATGGGGGCGAGTTCCTGGTCGAGATAGTTATAGAGGAGAAGGCAGCCGGCAAACAGAAGCACTGAAAGCAGACACACCTTGTTGCGCCGGTACCGCTGGATGAGATACGAACTGAACGCGCCGAACAAAAAAACGCCAATCCCGAAAGACATCATCACGGATGCCATTTGGGATTGGCTGAAATCTGTCATCTCCGTCATCCACAGCGGCAATACGGGCAGGAGCATATACACGGCCAGGGCAAAGAGGAAACTTGACAGGCATAATTTCCCGAACTCCTTGTTGCCGTTGGCTTTATGTTGCGCCGCACTGCTGTATTGATCCATAGACGAAGGTTTTAGTACGACTCGCTTTCGTTGGGGAAATCCGAACTCTTCACGTCGGTGATGTAGTTGCCGATGGCATCGGTCATAACCGTGTTGAGGTCGGCGTAGCGGCGCAGGAAACGCGGACTGAACCCTCTTGTCTTGCCGAGCATATCGTCAATCACGAGAATCTGTCCGTCGGTGTGGTTGCCGGCGCCGATGCCTATCGTCGGCACGGGGATTTCCTCGCTAACCCTTGCGGCGAGAGCAGCCGGCACTTTCTCGAGCACCACCGAGAAGCAGCCTGTCTCCGCAAGCAGCTTCGCGTCGCTGACGAGTTTTTCAGCCTCAGCCTCTTCCTTGGCGCGCACGGCGTATGTGCCGAACTTGTTGATGCTCTGCGGCGTAAGTCCGAGGTGTCCCATCACGGGGATGCCCGCGTCGAGGATGCCCTTAACGGTGTCGATTATCTCCAAGCCACCCTCCAGCTTCAGCGCGTCGCAACCGCTCTCCTTCATTATCTTTATGGCGTTCTTCACGCCTTCCTTGCGGTCCACCTGATAGCTACCGAAGGGCATATCGCACACCACAAGGGCGCGCTTGACCGCCCTCACCACCGACTTGGCGTGATAAATCATCTGCTCCACGGTAATGGGGAGCGTCGTGCCGTTGCCGGCCATCACGTTTGAGGCGGAGTCGCCTATCAATATACCGTCAATCCCGGCAGCGTCCACGATGCCGGCCGTTGTGTAGTCGTATGCCGTGAGCATTGACACCTTCTCGCCTCGTTCCTTCATTTCTATGAAGCGGTGGGTGGTCACCTTCCTGTTGTCTGATACTAAATAACCAGCCATTACTGTTCCTTGTTTTTGTTAGTTTGCGTTCCGTCACGGCTCATGCCGACGGAAACCGAACGCAAAGGTACGTCAAAAAATCGTAGCGGTGAAATGTTTTACGCATTTTCGCCCATTTCCCACAAACTCGGGGCGGCGTTGTAGTCCGCTGTCACCATGTCGCAGCAGTCCGCTATTGCGTCGGCAGGGTTCGTTGTGGCAAGTCCCACGACATACATCCCTGCCGCCCTGCCCGACTTCAGTCCGTTGAAACTGTCCTCGAACACCACGCAGTCGGTATTCTCCAGACCTAACCGCTTTGCGGCACGGAGGTAGCAGTCGGGCGACGGCTTGCTTTCGGCGAAATCCTCCGACGTTAATACTGCGTCGAAATACGACCTGAACTCTGGTCGCTTGGCAAACACGTTCTCCATCTTCACGCGGTTGGAACTCGTCACCACCGCCGTCTTCACGCCGTTGCCACGGATTTTGCGCACAAAGTCCTCGAAGCCCTTGACATACACGAAGTCCATGTTCCGCTCAAACTCGTCAAGCTCCGCGGTAATCAGTCTCTGCCTTTCCGCGTCCTTGAAATGCTCGTCGTAAATCTGAACGAGCGTCATTCCCTTGATGAGGTTCTCCATTCCCGGGTTTTCGGGGTAGTATTTGCGGAACTGCGCGCCCCAAAACACGGAGTACTGCGGTTCGGTGTCGAAAACCACGCCGTCGAGGTCGAACAGTGCCGCCTTGGTATTCTTGATGTCCATATTTATCTGTTGCAAATCAATATATATCCGTTTCGCTTTTATGCAAAGCGGATGCAAAAGTAACAAAAAACATTCGTATAATGATTAATTCGCAATGCCATATTTGCTGATTACCGCAATTTGACTTAACTTTGTACTCCTATTTTAATCATAAAGACTTTTCGCACAACGTTTAAACAAAACGCATTTCATACAACAGAAAGCAAGACATGGAAGAAATCCTGAAATATTTTCCGCAACTCTCCGACAGGCAGAAGGAGCAGTTCGCCGCCCTCTACGACCTGTACAAGGACTGGAACGACAAAATCAACGTCATATCGCGCAAGGACATAGAGAACCTCTACCTGCACCACGTGCTCCACTCGCTCGCCATTGCCAAGTCAATATCTTTCCGCCCCGGAACCAAGGTGCTCGACTTCGGCACGGGCGGCGGCTTCCCGGGCATACCGCTCGCGATAATGTTCCCCGAAACACGCTTCAAGATGATCGACGGCACGGGGAAGAAGATTAAGGTGGTGAACGAGGTGGCGACCGCCATTGGACTTGAAAACGTGGTGGCGGAACACCTGCGCGGCGAGGAGGAAAAGGGAAAGTACGACTTTGTGGTGAGCCGCGCCGTGATGCCCCTGCCCGACCTGATGAAAATCATTAAAAAGAACTTCGCCAAAGAGGGGAAGAACTCGCTGCCCAACGGTCTGCTGTGCCTCAAAGGCGGCAACGT
>CAVHWJ010000319.1:0-2995 GCA_963639565.1 uncultured Prevotella sp.
TTTCCCAAATCATGGAAGCGACAGGTTTGTCGAAGGAGCAAATCGACAGGCTGAAAAATTAGGAAATCCAATATTCCCTACTCAGACTACAACATTCGTGCGGCGGTTTTTGTGTTTCTTTATGAAAAACCGCCGCTCTAAACTAAATATAGTGAATGGCAGGAAAATAATTTTGGGCAAATAAGACCTGACCTTCACACTGCAACACAAAATCCCCTGCCTGGCAAGACAAGCCAAGGCAGGGGATTTTCGCTATAATCCAATTTTTTCTTCCTACAAGTCCTGCCCCCTTGTTTCTATTACACTATTATGAAGATATAGTATATAACAGAAACTACATTCGTCATTATACTGTATTTCGCCCTATACAAGAGACTTGTTTTCTTTTTGCAAGAATATGTATTTACCGCAATGACGCAACATGAAACAAACGTGAGAACCGCCGCGATATGGTTAAACACATTCATGTTGAAATGCCAACCAATACTATAGCAGATGAATATCATCAATGATATTGCATTACAAGTTCTTACGTTAAATCTTCCCATAGCCATGCCAACAATCAAATGTGTTCCAAATTGAAATTCAACGCCCAGTCATAAACAGGCTGAATGAAAACCGTCGCTTCTCCGACCTTTGTCTCTCCATATTCGTGGTCGGTCAGCAGAAGGAGGTTGTCGCAGTTGGTCTGTTTCTTTGCCATGAGCAATCCTGCGATTTCGCGCTTGCGGGTTTTCTCCTTTGATATGTCGTAAGAAACTTGTATGCACTTGATAACCCTGTTGCCGCGGCACACCACGAAATCACACTCGCCGGAACGGTCTTTCAGATAATATACGTCGAGTCCCTCGCTTGAACAGCGGCGTATGAGGTGCAGCAGCACTATTGTTTCCAAACGCCACCCCAAGTTTTCCCCTGCAAGGGCGTTCTCCCTCATGTTCATCAGCGCAACGTCCACGGCATAGAGCTTTTCCTGCGTGGCGCGCAGTTTGCTTTTCGCCGAATATTTCTTCACCCCGATAAGGATGTAGGCTTGTTTCAGATAGTCGATGTAGTTCCTAACAGTGTGCAGCGACTTGAAGCCGAACGTTTTGGCGAGTTCGTTGACGGATGGCACAGTGGGGCAAACGTTTAGCAAGTGGTTCGCCATACTCTCGAAACTTGCCGGAAACGCCACCTTGTAGCGTTGCTCTATGTCGCGTTTCAACACGTTGCCCACGAGGTTGTCGATATATTTCCGCGCGTTGGCAATCTGCATGAGTTCCGGAAACCCTCCCCTCTGCAAGTATTCGTCAAACGCTGCCCTTATGGCGGCGACGTTCTTTGTCGAGAAAGTCGTCGTGTCAAGGTTCTTCACGGCGCAGTATTCCGCAAAGGAAAACGGAAACAGGGATATTTCGCTGCTACGTCCCGTGAGGTGCGTCGCAAGGTCGTTGCTCAAGAGCTTTGCGTTGCTTCCCGTCAGCACCACGTGTATCTTTGTGCGCAGCAGACGGTTCACAAACAGCGGCCAGCCCGCAACGTTCTGTATCTCGTCGAGGAAGAGGTAACTGAAATTGCCGTAAATCTTATATAGCACTTCGAGCACGTCGTTCAGCTGCGCGGTGTCTATCGCCGCCAGTCGCTCGTCGTCGAAATCCACGTAGGCGAAATTCACCCCGGCGTGATACAGAGCCTGGAAGCACAGCGTTGATTTTCCGCATCTTCTCACGCCTATCACCACCTGTGCTTGCGGACTTCCCAAATCCACCAGTCGCTCTTCTCCGCGACGGCAAAGTGTCTCTTCCCTTCTGCCGTCAATCTCGCCCTTTTGGTCTGTCAAAATCAGCTCCAGCGTTCTTTTGTCGATAACATCCTGTTTCATAGATACAAAGGTAGACATTTTATTTCATCCAATGCCTTATTTTACATATTTTTGTTACGTCAGAACGCCTTATTTTACATATTTTACCCCATCTCCAATGCCTTATTTTACATATTTCGTGTACTTCCCAATGCCTTATTTTACATATTTTGCTATTTTACACGGCTTTTACATGATTTTCAAACGTCGTTTTAATGGCATTTCAATGATTACTGCAAAAAATATTTTCGGGATATAATTTTATTATCTATCTTTGTGGCAGAAACAATAAAAACACTATGCCTACGATATTTTTCTATTTCGGTCTGAGGTTCTTTTTCTTCTCCAACGAGCATCTGCCGCCCCACATACACGTGCGCAGTGCTGATGGCAAGGCTAAGTTCAATCTGCTTGACGGCACAATGATGGAAGAGTGTACGTTGAAGCCCAAAGACCTTAAAAGAGCCAAAGAAGTAATGCAGGAAAAGTGCGAGGAGTTTCTTCAAGAGTGGTACAACATTCACGGTGAATAAAAACTATGGAGGATTTGTCATGAACATCAGAAAGCTTTGGTTTGCGAACAACCGCATATACATACAGACAACAGAAGGAGAGGAACTTTATCAGTCTCTCTATTTCTATCCTCGTTTGCTACACGCAACCCCTGAACAACTTGCCGATTGTGAACTGTGGGATGACGGCATACATTGGGAGGCACTGGACGAGGACATAAGCTTTGAAAGTTTCCGTTATCCCGAGACAAAAGAACCGGCCCCTGGTTTGCAGTCAGCTTTTCTGACAAATCCTGAACTGAATGTGTCCGCCGTTGCACGGCGGATTGGGATTCGTCAGAGCCTGTTGGCAAGTTATATCAAAGGAACGAAGAAGCCGTCAAGCGAACGGAAAACACAAATCCTCGATACTATCCACGCAATCGGGCAGTCTCTTGTGAACGTGAATTTCTGACTTTCAAAAGGACAAACGGCAACTCTTCAGTAGTTTCAAATCGTAAAGTTACTATCAACGGAGGTCTATCCGCTCGCTCTCTGGAAACAATAACGGTCGGGCTTTCTTGTTCATTTTGAATGAAATGGTATCGCCGTTGCCACTCGGACGAGACAAGAGCAAGTCCACCGTGATATAACCGGCATC
>CAVHWJ010000320.1:0-2979 GCA_963639565.1 uncultured Prevotella sp.
AAATGCCGAGGTTGAACTTGATGCTGCTTGCGGCGAGGTCGGCGTCCACGCCGGCATCAACGAGCTGGTTGAGGTATTCGTTGCCCCATGCGAGGGCGTAGCCCAATTCCTGCACGATATACGCTCCGCTGTTGTTCAGCGAAACGGCATTCACCGATACAGGACGGAAATTGGGATATTCTTTCATCGACTCTACGAGCTGTGGGGCGAAGGCGAGGACGGGCGTAACGTCGTGGCCCTTCATCACGATCTTCTCCATCGGGTCCCAGTCGAAAGACCCCGTGATCTTGCTCTTGTCGTAGCCTTTCTTTGCGAAATACGCTTTCAGTATCTCCGCCAGTTCGAGGGTGTGACGCTTGCAGGTATTGAAGTTCACTTCGATGTATTCACATTCGATGCCGGCGAGGAGGGTCTCCACGAACTCCGCGCTGACGCAATCCCCGGGGATGTTGAAGCTGAGGGAGTCGATGCCCTTGTTGAGCACGTCGAGAGCCTTGGCGTTAGCCTCGGCAGCGTCGGCAGCGTTGATTTCCTGCCTGACGTACCACTCGTTGTTGGTCTTCTTGTTGCCGCGTACGAACGGAAACTCGCCGGGGAGAGATTCCGGGGTCTTCAGCTTGTCCACGTCTTCCTTCAGATAGAAAGGCTGGACGTTGAAGCCCTCGTTCGTGCGCCACACGAGACGCTTGTTGAAGTCGGCGCCCTTCAGGTCCACTTGAATCTTGTCAAGCCATTCCTGACGTGTCGGCGCCTGAAACTCACTGAAGAGTTTTTCTTTGTTATTCGACATAGTGTATAGTATTATATAAGTATTTTCCCAACTAATTTGTTTGACACAAGTTGCTTATCCTTGCAAAGGTAGCTATTTTTTGCCATTCAACGCTACCAAACAATTTGTTTTTTACAACACCGCGGCTAACGCAGCCCATGTCCCCTGTCATTTTGTTTTCTCCACATTGCAAAGGAGCGGTCATTCCGCGTCTTCGGCGTAATCCCAGAGTTCGCCGCCGCCGTTTTTTGAGCGTGAGCCGTCGGCATCGCCCTCTGTCGTTCCGTCGGTATCGAATGATGTTCCGGTGAGTATCGTGGGCAACTTGAACTTCGCCACGTAGACACGCGGCGCGGCATATTTCTTTTTCATAGTCTTTATATGTGTATCAAAGGTTTTACTTGACGTATATCTTCTTGCCGTCTTTCACGTAAATCCCCTGCGGCAGGGTGCCGGTGTCGCCCGAAACCTCTGCGCCCATGAGGTTGTAAACACGGTGGGAGGTCTGCGGTTCGGCGGAGGTATTGCAGATGCCGGTGGTGTTGTCCATGAAGGAAACCTTCGCGTCGCTGTCGGCTGACGGCACTTTGAAATACGCCCTCAGTCCGCGCATCTTGTTCTTTCCCGATGCCGGCTTTGAGAGTTTGTTGGATGAGTTGAGGAAGAGTTCCGTTCCGTCCTCCGCCATCGTGTAGGGCGCAAGCGTACCGCAGAATGAAAATCCGTCTATCTCCACGCTCTTGGCTGCCACGCCCTCCTCCACCTCCACTTGCAGGAAATGGGGATTTGCCACCTGGTTTACGGGCTTCACGAGATACGGCGTACCGGCTTCAAGGTCGCCTGTCTCCGCGTCAAACACCATGTTGCGGCCGTTAAGCCGGGTGTATTTGGCGACCTCCGTTCCCTCGCCGAAAACGCCCACCAGTTTTTCCTGCGTAATGCCGAAAGGCATACACCATGTATTCCAACCGTCGTTATAGAAGGTGCGCTTGATGTAAAGGTTCTGCGTACCGGTGGGGAGGGAAGAAACCAAGTCGTCGTTTTTCTCGTCAATGGTCTTGGCGGCGTTCTTTACGTAGAACCACAGAGGATAGGTGTAGTAATAGCAATTCACAATACCGCTTACTGTCGATGTTCCCCAAGTACATCCGAGCTTCTTTGCCATGGCACTTGTCTTTGAAAACGTAGCCAAGACAGTGTGGTCTTCGGCTGAAAAATCAAAGGTCAAATAGCTGTCTTTGGTTATACTGGATTGGGTTTTAAGATAATGGCTGTCGGATTTCTTGCTGTCCCCTGCATCATACAAATAACCGTCCTCATCAAGGAACACCCAATAGTCACCGCTTTTTTGCAGGGTCAAAACTCTCGTCTCGCTGGTGGGGGTTAGCGTTCCGTCATCATTCAATTCTATAAGCGACGCTACGAAATTGTTGGTGTTATGCTGCGACAATGCCACATTCTTGTAGGGTGTCTGATTTTTAAGAATCCCCACAATAACTATCTTCGCCCCGTCGTAAAGCTGACTTTCGTCCGTTACGAGTGTATAGAACTCTGTATCGTCAGTTGTCTCCTCCGCCCACGACACAGCGGACGAAAAGAGGAACAGAAAGATTAATGCAAGATTTAAAAGATTTTTCATAGAAACATTGATTGATAAGGTTTTATACGTCATTTCCTCAGGTTCTTCTTTAGCCACGACAAAGCGGCTATCGTATATGCAAGGGCTGAGAACGCCGCGAACGACAGCGAAAGCCATTGCGGCAGAACGCTACCTTTAAAATGTACCATTGCCGCCATTCCAAGGGCAATGCCAAATTCAAACGAAAGGATATAGGTGCTCTGCGCCGTGCCGCGCTGACAGTGGTCGCCGACATGGATGAACAGCACATGAAGACGCGAAAGCAATGCCGCCATTCCCACGCCGACGGCAAAACTGCCGAGCCAGCAAAGAGCCGCCACATCGGAATATACCAGCCTCGTTCCCAACAAAACAATAATGTAGGCATCATACACCACACTTTTGGCTGACCGCAACGAGGGGGCGAAATGCTGCACAAGGAACGACACCACAAAGCCGGCGGCAAGGAAGGCATAGAAATGCAAGCTCCCCTGCCCTGCCATCAAAACGCCGAGACCGCCGGACAAACCTACCGTAGGCAGGATAAGCGGAAAACTGCCCGGCATGAAAAAGCGGTCGAAACTGAACAGCC
>CAVHWJ010000321.1:0-2976 GCA_963639565.1 uncultured Prevotella sp.
CGTCGGGCATCTACCTTTCGGCCATGAAGCCGAGTTATGACACCGAGGTGAACGGTCTGCCCACGCACAAGCTCGCCAAGGGCAACTGCTACATGGAGCCGAGCAAATACATGCTCGATCTCTACGGCGAGAAGGACAAGCGTTACAAGGCGTTCTTCAAGGACACCTACTATGTGAACAACCCCACTGAGAAGACCGGCACCATTTATACATGGAACGCCGCCGACGCAAACCGCTTCAAGCTGTCGGCCGACAGGGTGGGCAACCACGCCTACGACCTTACCGTGGGCGACACCGCCGTGTATCTCTCGCGCCGCAGGATGTCGCAGGAGGAGCGCGACGCGAAGCCTTACGCCGTGTATAACATCGACGACAACTATGCCGACCCGGCGCAGCCGCTCAAGTTCTTCCCCAGTCTGAAGAAGGCCGACTGCCCCAGCCTCTATGCCGGGTCCAACGCCAGCAAGCCTTACAGTTCGGCCGACTGTATCATCTACCGTCTGGGCGAGACGTATCTCCTCTCAGCCGAAATCGACTGGAGGCTCGGCGACCTCGCCGGCGCCAAGAGCCGCATCAATGACCTGCGCAACCGTGCCTGTGAGAATCACGACCACAGCATGGACATCCAGGAGGGCGACATAACGCAGGATTTCCTGCTCGACGAATACGCCCGCGAGATGATTGGCGAGTGGAACCGCTGGATGACGCTGAAGCGTTTCCGCGCCTTCGAGGACCGCATCGGCAAGTGCAACCCTCAGATCAAGCAGGGCGCATTCAAGAAAGACTATTACCTGCGTCCTATCCCCGACGCCGCCATCCTGCTCATCGACAACGGTGCGGAATACCAGAACCCAGGCTATTAAGGCATGAAACCAACCGAGAAATAATATGAGTGCGCCCCGGCGAGTGCGCACGTAAAAAAGTGAAAGGCGGCAAACCTGAGAGGGCTTGCCGCCTTTTGGCGTGTGATTGGCGGTATAACGTCGGGATGAGGCGATTACCCTTCCTTTATAATCCAGTCGCCGATGGTGCGCTGTTCGCTGTCGTAGTTCACGCCGATTTTAAAGAGACGCTTGCCGTCGGCGGAATAGGGAATAAGATACCCCTTGTCGTCAATCTGCTTGATTGCGTCCTCCGCCGAACCGTCGTATTTCAGTTCGAAGACATACACCGCGTCGGGCATGTGGATTACCGCGTCAGCCCTGCCCACGGCGCTGTCCTCTTCCACCCTCATGCAAGCTCCCATAAGGTTGAAGATAAGATAGAAAACGGTCTGGAAATCACGCTCGTTCTTGTTTGATAGGCGGTTGGATATGCTGGCGAGATACGCTTTAAGCCTAACCAACGCCCCTTCAAGGTCGCCGTCGTAGAGCTTTTCTAGGAAATCGCCCACCACGCTGTTGTTGTCAAGCGAAACAGGAGACAGGTAGTTGGGCGCAAGGCTTTTCAGCATCCCTATTTTCACCTCCCTGTTGGGGTATTCCAAGGTGTAACGCTGTACTATCGGGTTGTATTTCTTTATTGTGAGATAACCGCTTTGGTAGAGTATCGGCAGTGCGGAGGTCATCTGTTCCGGCGACACGTCGAAGTCGTCCACGTCGCACCCTTTTTTCTCGATGTCCATCACGTTCACATGATAATGCCGCAGGGTCTTGATGAGGTAGCTGGGCGTGCCGGAGCCGAACCAATACGGGGCGATGTCACGGGCGTTCATGGCCCTTACCAGGCTGAACGGATTGAACACGTCCTCAGACTTCTTGCTGAAATGATAGCCGTCGTAGTATCTTGTAAGTTCTTCAAGGCACTCCTCATACGTCATGCCGAGGGCTTCGCCCAAAGCCTCCACGTCGGGTTTCATCACGGTGGTCAGTTCCGTTTTGCTGATGCCGCAGATTGCCGAATACTGGTCGAACAAGCTGATGTTGTCGAGGTTGTTAAGTTCGCTGAATATACTCAGCTGGGCGAACTTGGTGATGCCGGTGATGAACGTAAATTCCAGATGCGGGTCGAGCTTTTTCAGTGGACTGTAGAAATTCTGCATTATCAAGCGGAGTTCCTTCAAGTTGTCTTTCTCGTGTACCACGTCGAGCAACGGCGCGTCATATTCGTCGATGATTACCACCGCTTTCTCGCCTGTCAGCTTGTTTGCCCTCTTCACGATACCCTCTAACCGCTCGTTGGGGTAAATCTCGTTCTCGTTCTTGCCGTACAGTTCCTCGTATGGAATAAGTTGCAAGTCAAGATAATGCTCCAACGCTTCCGCGTCGTAGTGCTTCGCTCCGCTCATGTCGAAATGCAGCACAGGGCGTTTCACCCACTCCTTCTCGTAGTCGGCAATGGCAAGACCCTCGAACAGTTCCTTTCGCCCCTCGAAATAGGCTTGCAGGGTAGAGGCAAAGAGAGACTTGCCGAACCGCCTCGGACGGCTCAGGAAGACATACGTCATCTTTTTCTGCCTGAAATCCATTATGTATTTGGTCTTGTCCACATACAGATACCCCTCCTCGCGAATCTTCTCGAAAGTCTGAATACCCACAGGATAACAGTTTACAATCTTTGCCATAATCTGCTTGCTTTACGTTTTACATCTGCAAATATACATATTTTATTTTAAAACGTGTCGCAACAGTTCCTTTGGCAAAGAATGTCATTTGTGAAAAATCACGGCTCCTTCCTTTAGAGTTGCGGTTAGCCAAGCTCTCATCGTTCGATGGGAGGCTGGCGGAGCGGCGGTTTGCCGCCGGCGAAGGTGGCTTATCATTAAGGCTGCCATACAGGACAATCTATGTTCAAAGACTTTGAACTTAAATACAAAGACTTTGAACATAAGTTCAGAGACACTGAACATAAATTCAAAGACTTTGAACATAACTTTTCCTGTGGCTTTGGTGAGTTATGGAAACGCCTTAAAAGAAAGAGCCGCGGCGGTAATGAAAAATTACAGGGCGGTAAGATTGCCACATTACAAACAAATTA
>CAVHWJ010000322.1:0-2971 GCA_963639565.1 uncultured Prevotella sp.
CAACCCCTCCCTCAAAAACTTGCGGAGGTGGATGTGCGTGATGCCGGCATCGTCGTTCTTGGTGAGGAGAGGGGTCATGGAAATGACGTATTTGGGGTAGTTGTCCTTGACGAGACGCAGGTTGCCGAACTCGCGTTCACGCGTGGCGGCATCGGCGATGATGTAGGAGGCTTGCACATAGACACGCTCGCCGTGGGGCTTGGTGCATACGAAGTCGATTTCTCCAGCCTGCAGTTGCCCCACATACACCTGAAAGCCAAGGCGGACAAGGTGCTGGTAGATGATGTTCTCAATCACCTTCTCTATGTCGCCCTCCCTCGTTCCGCCGGCAAGGGCATTGCGGATGCCGTTGTCCTCGAAATAGAACTTGTCGTTGGTCTCGAAGATACGCTTGCCGTGGATGTCGTAGCGGTTCACCTTGTGCAGGATGTAGGCTTCGCAAAGGAAAGAGATATAATTGTTGATCGCCGCGGAAGCGATGCTCTCGCCCTGCGACTTCATGTATTTGGAGATGCTGTTGGCGGAAATCAGCTTGCCGGTGTTGTCCGCCATGAAGCGTACAAGGTTCTCAAGGAACGGCACGTTCCGGATTTGGTTGCGCATGATTACGTCCTTCAGGAGTACGGTGTGGTAGATGTCCGTCTGGTATTCTCGCGCGTCGTCTTCATCCAGACCAATCTTGGTGAGTCCCGGCAGACCGCCGTATTGAATATACAGGGCGAGGGATTCGTCATTGTCGGGCAACCGGTGAAAGTCAAGGAACTCGTTGTAACTCAGCGACTGGATGTATATTTCCTTGTATCTGCCGCCGATGAGCGTACTGAGTTCGTTGCTCAACATTCGGGCGTTGCTGCCGGTGATGATAATCTCGGTGTCTTCCTCCGTGCGGTAGCTGCGCACGGAGCGTTCAAACTCCTTGATGTCCTGTATCTCGTCGATGAGGATATAGTTGCGTTTGCCGGCCACGAAACGCCGGTCGATATAGTCGTTGAGGTCCTCATAAGTGCGGATGCCGTCAAACTCCCTTTTCTCCTTGTCTATATATATGATGTTGTTGCCCTCGTCCGCTTTCTTGCGGTCGCGAATCATTTTCAGCGTGTAGCTTTTGCCCACGCGCCTCTGCCCCACCAATACTATAATGGTCTCCTTCCCGAGATACCTTTCTATCTTGTCGATGTATGACTGACGGATAATCATTCCCATATTTTTAACTTATAAGTCAAACTTTCTGCAAATATACGAAAAGTTTTAGCTATAAGTGAAAAATATCCGGGGATTTGAGGCTGCGGATTGCATTGTCCTCTCACTCCCCACATATTTATTCATATTTCTATCATTAACCAAATTTTAATACAAAAACATTTGGCGGCGGGGACGTTTTGCGGACGAAAAAAGCTAACTTTGCACGTCAAATACTGCGGCACAGTGCCGCAGGACGACATAACACCATTATATGATTAACTGAAAAAACGAACTGCAAGACAGCTGATGAGCATCACACCACAACATATCATCGACATCAAGGGGGTGTCGAAGAGATTCGGCGAGAAGACCGCGCTCGACAACATCAACCTGTATGTGCGCAAGGGGGAGTTCATGACAATCCTCGGCCCGTCGGGCTGCGGCAAGACAACGCTGCTGCGGCTGCTCGCCGGGTTTGAGACGGCGACAGAGGGGGAGATAACAATCGGCGGACAGGACATCACCGACACACCGGCATACAAAAGGCCGGTGAACACGGTGTTCCAGAAATATGCCCTGTTCCCGCACCTCAACGTGTTCGACAACATCGCCTTCGGACTGAAACTGAAAGGCACGCCAAAGGACGCCATAGTGCAGAAGGTGAAGGAAGCCCTCAAGACGGTGAACATGAGCGACTACGAATACCGCGACGTGAACTCGCTCTCGGGCGGACAGCAACAGCGCATCGCCATTGCGCGCGCCATTGTGAACAAGCCCGAGGTGCTGCTGCTCGACGAACCCCTCGCCGCCCTCGACCTGAAGATGCGCAAGGACATGCAGCTGGAGCTGAAGGAGATGCACGAGAAATTAGGCATCACGTTCGTCTACGTGACCCACGACCAGGAGGAGGCCCTCACACTGAGCGACACAATCGTGGTGATGTCGCGCGGAAAGATACAGCAGATAGGCACGCCAACCGACATATACAACGAACCGGCAAACTCTTTCGTGGCGGACTTCATCGGCGAGAGCAACATCCTCGACGGGGTGATGCTCTACGACTGCATGGTTCACGTGGCGGGACACGACATCCCCTGCGTGGACAAGGGTTTCAAAAAGGACGAGGCGGTGGACGTGGTGATACGCCCTGAGGACATCGAGGTGAGCCGCGACACCGCAGGGGCGCAGTTCGTCGGCAAGGTAACGTCGTCGATTTTCAAGGGCGTACACTACGAGATGCTCGCCGAAGCCGACGGCTGCGAGTTCGTTATACAGGACTATATCCACTACAAGGTGGGCGAGACGATCGGCATGAGCATAGCCCCCGACAACATCCATATCATGCACCGCAACGCCGACGAAAACATCTTCGAGGCGGAGGCAGACGGCGGCACGGTGACTTTCCTCGGCTGCGAATATCCCATGGAAATGGGGAGGCGGAACGGCGAGGGCGGCGACGGCAAGTGCCGCGTTTACGTGCCGTGCGACAAGGTGGAGCTGACCGACAACGAGCAGGACGGAACATTCACGGGCGACGTGAACTTCATCCTATACAAGGGCGACCACTACCACCTCACCGTGGACACGGACTGGGGGGAGAAGCTCTACGTGGACACGCAGGACCAGTGGGACTTGGGCGACCATGTGGGTATCATAATTAAGGATTTCGTAATCACGGATTAGAGGCAAACACGATAAATGACCAAATTCTTCTCATCAAGAAAAAGCTGGGCGTTGCCCTACACCATATTCTCCGCGGTATTCGTGGTGCTGCCGCTGCTGCTCATCG
>CAVHWJ010000323.1:0-2944 GCA_963639565.1 uncultured Prevotella sp.
CAGATGAAGAGCAGCTACAACTTCGTGCCGGGCATCATGGGCATCATCCTGCTGATGATATGCGCCATGATGACGAGCATAAGCATAGTGAGGGAAAAGGAGCGCGGGTCGATGGAGGTGCTGCTGGTCAGCCCCGTGCGTCCGCTGATGATTATCGCCGCAAAGGTGGTGCCGTATCTCGTGCTGGCTTTCGTCATTCTCACCTCCACGCTGCTCACCTCGAAATACATCCTCATGGTGCCGCTCTCGGGCAGCGTGTTCTGGATCTACGCCGTATCGGGCGTCTACATCCTCCTCGCCCTCTCGCTCGGCCTGCTCATCAGCACCGTGGCGAAGACGCAGCTCGTGGCCCTGCTCGCCTCGGCGATGATGCTCATCATGCCGTGCCTGCTCCTCAGCGGAATGATTTACCCCGTGGAGAGTATGCCGTGGATTCTCAGGCAGGTGTCGGCCGTAATACCGCCGCGCTATTATATCTCCGCCATGCGCAAGCTGCTCATCATGGGCGTGGGGTTCGACAAGGTGGCGCAGGAAACGGCGGTGCTCGCCGCAATGGCCGCCGCGCTGCTCGCCGTGGCACTGCTTAATTTCAAGAAAAGACTGGAATAATATTATATTATGGTTTTGAAGTATCTGATACGCAAGGAGTTCCTGCAGATGCGGCGCAACGCTTTCATCCCGCGCCTCATCATCGTGTTCCCGATAGTGATAATGTGCGTCATGCCGTGGGTGATGGACATGGAGGTGAAGAACATCGTGGTGGACGTGGTGGACAACGACCGTTCGGCGCAGTCCTCGCAACTCGTACACCGCATCGAGGCGAGCCGCTATTTCATATTCGGCGGACAGAAGCGCAGCTACGCCGAGGCTCTCGACGACGTGGAGCGGTCGGCCGCCGACGTGATAGTGGAGATTCCGCGGCATTTCGGCAGTGACATGGCAAAGGGCTGCCGGCCGCAAATCCTCGTGGCGGCGAACGCCGTGAACGGCACGAAAGGTAGCATGGGCAGTTCGTATATGGGCAGCATCATCGCCGGGCATATCTCCGCCGAGGCGGAAAGCGCGGGGGCGGCAGCGGCTAAGGGCGACACGGTGTCCACGCTGTATCTCTACAACAAGCGGCTCAACTACAAGGTGTTCGTCATCCCCTCGCTCATGGCGGTGCTCATCCTGCTCGTGTGCGGTTTCCTGCCGGCCCTGAACATCGTGGGCGAGAAGGAGACTGGCACTATCGAGGCCATCAACGTCACGCCCGTGAGGAAGTGGGAGTTCATCCTCGCCAAGCTCATCCCCTACTGGCTCACGGGCATGGTGGTGATGACGGTGTGCTTCATCCTTGCGTGGGCGGTCTACGGCATCACGCCGGCCGGGAACATCGCGCTGCTCTACCTCCTCGCCATGCTGCTGGCGTTCACCGTGAGCGGCATCGGACTGGTTGTCTCCAACTACAACGACACGATGCAACAGGCGGTCTTCGTGATGTGGTTCGCGGTGATGTGTCTGCTGCTCCTCAGCGGTCTCTTCACCCCTGTGCGCTCCATGCCCCACTGGGCGTATCTCACCACCTACATAAACCCCATGCATTATTTCATCGACGCCATCCGCACCGTCTTCGTCCGCGGCGGCGATTTCCGGTGCATCGCGCATCAAGTGGGCGCGCTCTGCATAATTGCCGCAGCGATAAACCTGTGGGCGGTGGGGAGTTACAGGAAAAACTCGTGAGCGAGGGGCAGCACTATGCGCTTATTTCCTGCTAAAAGAAATCACCACAAAGCCAATCTTCCAGCCAAGCCCAAATCAAGCGTAGCCGTAGGAAAGCCCAATGCCCGGAAAACCTTACTTATAGTGGAAATAGTTGGAGAGCACTTGCCGCTCTCCAACTTGCATATCTGCGAACGCTTGACACCGATTCTCTCGCCCAGTTCCTCTTGGGTCAGATTTTGCCGTAAGCGGGCGTTCTTAATGGCTTCGCCGATTTGATACGTATGTACAGCCAGATCCACTTCGGCATCGAACTCGTCCCTTTCGGGAGTTCCTTTTTTCCCAATGAGTTCATCCGTAACCTCATCCAAGGTATAGATCTTCATTTTTCCTAACTGTTCCATGTTATTTACCTTTTAATGCTAAATACTGTTTTCTGATAGTCTCAGCCTTGACTATCTCTTTATTTGGAGTCTTCTGCGTTTTCTTTATTATTCCATGGGTGGCAAGAACCAAAGCCCGACTGCCTTCATCCCAAAACGCAAACAGCCTGTAAGCCGTACCGTCGTACAAAGTACGGAACTCCCATATATCGGAGTTTTTTAATTTCTTGAAGAGTTCGCTGTTCTTCTCTCCCTCAGCCACCCTCCAAACGTTATACAGCACTTTCTTTTTCGCTTGTGGAGGGATGCTTTGGAGAAACACCCTTGCCTCTTCCAGTAATGTGACTTGAAACATTGCAATCCTTATTTATGTGCTACGCAAATCCGGCATATTAAACACGGCACAAAGATAATAACTTTTATCTACAAACACGGCAAATTGGGGGAAAAAGCAACAAAGAAAAACGCTTACAGCACGGCTTTTTCTTCCTAAAATCAGGCGAACCGCTTGCGGATTGCGATATTATTCATAACTTTGTACACAAGAAATCATAACGCACTATGCCACAGTTCATCAATCCGTTCACGGACATCGGTTTCAAGCGGATATTCGGTCAGGAGGTTTCAAAGCCACTGATAATCGACTTCCTCAACCTCCTGCTCGAAGGGCAGGAGCACATCGAGGACATCACGTTCCTCGACAAGGAGCAACCCGCACTGTTTGACGACGACCGTTCGCTGATATACGACATCTTCTGCAAGACAGACACAGGCAAGAACATCGTGGTGGAGATGCAGAACAAGGCGCAGCCGTTTTTCAAGAACCGCAGCATATACTACATTTCGGAGGCGATAGCCCG
>CAVHWJ010000324.1:0-2914 GCA_963639565.1 uncultured Prevotella sp.
GGAAAAACGGACAAAAAGCCATAAATTTGCCTTGGAAAAACGGACAAAATCGGTCTGTTTGATATTGGAAAAACGGACAAGAGTATGATTAAGCGCAAGATAGACAGATATTTAGAGCATTTCTTCGGGCAAGACAAAAAGGCGTTGTTGCTTACAGGAGCAAGACAGATAGGAAAAATCTTCTCCGTCCGGCGTTTCGGACATGAGCGTTTCAAGTGTTTTGTGGAAATCAGATAGGGCTTATGTGTTATGCAATGACAACGTGAAGCAAGTGGGCAACGTTGTCTATCTCCCTATCTACATGATGATGTTCATCCAAAAAGAACAGGCTCTCCCCACTCGCTATAAGATAGATTTGACAGGACTGGAATAGGCTAATCCATTCAGTACCCTGCACGGAGTACTCCTCTGTTTGCAACGGATTACTGGAGTACTCCACACGGATTACTCCAGTACTTGATAAAGAGTATAGCAGTACTCCAGTACTTGGAATTTGCAATGGCAGTACTCCAAGTACTGGAAAATAGAATTGCAGTACTAAATCTTTTTCAGTTCGATGACTACAATCTCGCCCGGACACCAGAAGCGGAACGGGGCGAGACCGCCGAGGCCGACGCTCACGTTGATGGCGCGCTTGCCGTTGTAGAACACGCCGCCCCACTCTTTGTAGAGCAGTTCTGCCGGCGACCAACCAAAGATTTTCATCTGCGCGGCGTGGGTGTGACCGCTGAGAGTAAGCTGCGCATTGGAGTGCGGCAGTATGTCGGTGTCCCACGACGTGGGGTCGTGCTGGAGCATAAGCACGAAGGGATTGCTTGCGTTTATGCCGCTCAGGGTCTTGCGTATGTCGCCCGTGTTGGGGCATTTCTTGCTGTTGCCCTTGTATTCCATGCCCGCCACGAAGATGGAGTCAGCACCGCGCCTTACCACGCGGTTCTCGTTGAGCAGGAGCGTCCACCCCATGCGCCGTTGCAGGGCTTCCGTCTCGTTGAGCAGCTTATTCTGCGTCGCCTTGTCGGCATCAAGATAACAGGCGTAGTCGTGGTTGCCGAGAATGGAGAACACGCCGTCGGGGGCGTGCAGACGGCCGAGCGTCCGGCTGTTCCGCTCCACCTCGTCGGGCGTGAGGTTCTGCAGGTCGCCGGTGAACACAATCATGTCGGCGCGCTGGGCGAGGATAGAGTCAATGGCGGTGGCGAGGATTTTGCTCCTTCCCCCGGTGTAAGTACCCACGTGTGCGTCGCTGAAATGCACAATGCGGTAGCCGTCGAAAGCCTTCGGAAGGTCGTGCGAGGCGAAAGTCATGTGCCTCACTTGCAGCGCGCTGAAGCCCCATGTATATCCATATACGGTGGTGGCCGCAATGGCCGCGCCGATGATGATGCCGGCATGGTTGCCCCAGTTGGTCTTCGTCTTGTGGTATGCGCAGTGGCCCCATCCGAGCAGCGAGCACACCATGAAAACGAACTTTGGCAGAATCCACACGCCGATGAGCAGCATGAAAAGCTCCGTCTTGCGCATATCTGTCGGGGCGAAACCCTTGTCCATTGCGAGCGAAACGCCGAAAGCTATTACGGCGACGCTCTGCAATATCCATACGATGCTGCACGCCTTGCGGCGCGAAGCGTTGCTTATGTGTTTGATGATACGGACGATGATATACCAGTCGGCAAACGCCGTCATCAGAATTAGCGGGATTATTATCCTTGCGATCATGTGTCGTGTCGTTATCTGTTGAACGTTATTTTCTCCCCCTTGCAGGAGTTGTCGAATACACCTTTATTATATATATGGCGGCCGTTGCAGAAAGTGTGTTCCACGCTCCAGTCGAACACCTTTCCCTCCAGCGGACTCCACTTGCACTTGCTCTGAATCATGTCGGCGGTGAGCTGCCAGGGCTGCCCTCGCCTCACTATCGCAATGTCGGCCTTGTAGCCCCTGCGCAGAAAGCCGCGCCCCTCAACGGCAAACAGCCTTGCCGGGTTGTGGCACATCAGTTCCACCATTCGCTCCACCGTAAGCACGCCCTCGTCCACCAGACCGAGCATCGCCACGAGCGAGAACTGTATCATCGGCATCCCCGACATCGCCTTGGCGCATCCGCCCTGTTTCTCCTCCAGACGGTGAGGGGCATGGTCGGTGCCGACGGTCGTGATGCGTCCGCTGTTGAGAGCCTCGCGCAGCGCGTCGCGGTCGGCTGCCGTCTTCACGGCAGGGTTGCACTTAATCTTCGCGCCGAGCGTGGCATAGTCTTCGTCGCAGAACACGAGGTGCGCCACCACCGCCTCCGCGGTGACGGCAGGGAAACCGCCGTCGCCGGAATACGGTTCAAACAGCCCGAGTTCACGTTTCGTGGTGAGGTGCGCCACGTGCAGCCGCGCCTCGTTGTTCCTCGCCATTTCCACGGCGAGGCTTGTGGACAGCCAGCAAGCGTCCTCGCTGCGTATCTCCGGGTGGTGACACACGTCGGGGTCGTCACCGTAGAGTTCCTTAGCCCTCAGCATATTGCGGTTAATCGTTTCCGTGTCTTCGCAGTGCGCCATTATCGGCAGCTTCACCTCGCTGAATATCCGTTGCAGGGCCTCGCGCTTGTCCACAAGCATATTCCCCGTTGACGAACCCATAAAGAGTTTCACTCCCGGCACGCTCTTGGGGGCAACCTTGGTTATATCCCCGATATTGTCGTTTGTCGCGCCGATGAAGAATGCGTAGTTCACATGGCTTTTCTCCGCCGCGAGCCGCATCTTGTCGTCAAGGTCTTTCAGCGTCGTTGTCTGCGGCTTAGTGTTGGGCATGTCGAAATACGAAGTCACTCCGCCATACGCCGCCGCCCGGCTTTCGCTCTCGATGTCGGCCTTCGCCGTAAGTCCCGGTTCGCGGAAATGCACATGGTCGTCGATGACGCCCGGCAATA
>CAVHWJ010000325.1:0-2911 GCA_963639565.1 uncultured Prevotella sp.
CTCCTGCCGACAATCTTTTATTGTGTGTTACGACAGTGTTTCGCCGTCTTTCGGGTTGATGTGGAATTAAGTTAGGCTACCCCCAAAACGGCAATTTGCCGGTCAATGGTTCATCCTCATGGACGGTGTTACGGTCTCTGACAAATAGCAAGTCGTCGATATGCTTTGTTAGGTTGTCCTGCACTTCAAGACTTTCAAGTTCCATGCGTCTGGCTTTGGCAATTTCACAAAAGTTCAGTTCCCTCTCAATCCCGGCGAAACGCCGTCCGCATAAATTTGCGGCTATGCCAGTTGTGCCGCTGCCGCAGAAAGGGTCAAGCACCCAGTCCCCCGGATTCGTGGATGCCAAGATAATACGCGTCAAGAGCCGCAGGGGCTTTTGGGTGGGATGTTTTCCGCACGATTTTTCCCACTGTCCGATGGCGGGAAGCCGCCATACGTCCGTCATCTGCTTGCCGCCGTTGATTTGTTTCATCAGTTCGTAATTAAACTTGTGCGGCACATTCTTGCATTTTCTCGCCCAAATAACAAACTCGGTGGAGTAGGTAAAGAAACGGCATGAAATGTTTGCTGGAGGGTTCGTCTTCTGCCAAGTCACGACGTTAAGAATCTTGTAGCCGAGTTCCGTCAGGCAGTTGGCTACGGAAAAGATGTTGTGGTAGGTGCCGCTTATCCATACGGTGCCATTGTCTTTCAACTTGTCGCGGCAGAGACTGAGCCATTCCATGTTCCATTTCATCATCTCCTCCTGCGACTTGGGCTTGTCCCATTCGCCTTTGTCCACACACACAATCTTTCCGCTCTGCATGGATATTCCTCCGCCCGAAAGGAAATACGGCGGATCCGCGAATATCATGTCGAACTTGAAATCGAAATTTGCCAAGATCTTGAAACTGTCACCGTGTGCGAGGGTGAAGTCTAGGTTGGCAGAAGTAAAATACGCTTTCATATTTGGTTTGAGCCTCTTGCCGCATCAAGATATTCTTACCTTTTCAATAAACTCCTGAATGGAAGTGAGATTGTAAACGCTGGGGATGATGTCGTATGCCTCTTGCAGTTTGTTCTTGGCTTTTTCCCAACCTGTGCCGTCTGTTATCCACACGAACTCAAACCCATTAACCGCGTTAATCTTTGGAGCAATGTCGGAGTATGAGCGAGCCACTTCATTCAGTTTCGAACCGCCTCCGCTATAGAAATTCACCTCCAACAGGTATGTCTTTGATGGAGTTTCTATGACGAAATCGAAGCGTTTCTTGTCATTGCCGAGGGCTTTAGTTATTGTTGCCCATTCACTTGAATATACCTCCTGTCGGTATCTGATTCCTGCACGCAACAGAATGTCGGCTACCGTTCTTTCCATTATGTGTCCGCTTCTGTTCTTCCTCGCGTTTGTGTCAAGTCCCGTCTCTATGCCAAACACATAGTCCACAAGGTCTTTCACACGCTGTTTTTGCAGGATGTCCGCAAGTCCCGTATCTTGCAGGAATGTCATCACGCCATCGACTGATGTAAAAAGGTCTTCCACCGGAATGCAATTTCCTATGGAGTCGATAATCTTTTTCTTGTCGCGGGTCCTCACTGCTATGAGAATATCCATGACGGAAAAGGCGTGTCTGTCTCTTTTCCAAATCGTTTCCACGCTTTTGCGCAAATCCGTTGAGCCTATCAGGCTGTTTAGCATACACAGGCTCAATTTTATGTCTTCCACGTTCTCAGAAATCTTCTCGAAGTCGCAGAAGAAATCAAGTGTCTGGTTAGTCTCTCTAAGCTGAGACATGAATTTGTCGAAATCTTTAGGCATAAGCGGTTTGTGGTTCTGCCACTTCTAAGGGTTCAAAGTTCAGTAACGTTTGACGCTCTTTCGTGTTCTCGTAGTTATGTACGAGTATCTCTGTAATTTTGCCGCGCCCGGAACCGTTTGCGTTCACGTTGCGCGAGGCCATAACGCGGTCTATCGGATATGCGGCATAAAGGAAGTCGAAGAAATTTTCCTCTTCATTCTTGCCTTTACAGTCGGAATTGCTCAACATAAACTTATGTCCCTCCATGCTCACCGTGTCGCAATATTCCTTCAGGCGCACTTGCGAATCGTCGTTGAAGGCGTCCTTGGTGTAATCGTTGAAATTCGACGTGTCGCTGAGAGGGCGGTAGGGCGGATCGAAATAGAAAAGGGTTTGTCCCTGCGCATAATCAATGGTACGGGAAAAGTCGCCTTCGAGAATTTCCACGCGTTTCAGCAACTCGCTGTCCGCGCACAGCGTCGCTTCGTCGCAAATTTGCGGTTGCATGTATTTTCCGCACGGCACGTTGAAAAGCCCCTTGCGGTTTACACGATAAAGTCCGTTGAAACACGTCCTGTTCAGGAAAAAGAAAAGCGTTGTGTTCTCTATTGGGTCGAGCGTTTTCTCGTTGTATCTTGAACGGACATTCATAAACATCTCCCTCTTTGCGTCCATGTCAGGCAATGCGTGGTAACGCTTTTCAATGTCATGCAGGGAGGGGATAAGCTGTTCAACGTTATCCCTTACAGTCTGATAACAAACTATGAGGTCGTGGTTGATGTCGTTGATAACGGCACGCTGTATATTATGGTGTCTTTGCAGCATATAGAAGAGCATCGCTCCACCGCCGACAAAAGGTTCGATGTAAGTGGCGTTGTTCCAGTTGTCAAAGTCTGCCGGCAGCAATGCTTCCAGTTGTTCCAATAGTTGCCCTTTTCCGCCAGCCCACTTGATGAATGGTTTTGCTTTTGCCATTTGTAATTGTGAAAATGATTTACGTATTATCTATTTTATTGTCTGTTACGACAGTGTTTCGCCGTTCTTCGGACTGATGTCGTCCGGGCCGTTGTCTTTCTTCTTCGAGGTGAACGCCACGGCGGCCTGGCCCGCGCCGTAGAACGCCACGAGGA
>CAVHWJ010000326.1:0-2906 GCA_963639565.1 uncultured Prevotella sp.
CACCGACGGCAAGGAGAACCTGATAACGAGCATCGAAATCGCCTCGGCGCACCATTCCGACGGCACGCCGATAGTGCCGGAGGTGTGCATATATTTCAGCGGACACCTTCTGCGCGGCAACCGTGCGACAAAGACCAACGCCGACGGCTTCAACGCCTTTGAGTCGTTCAACTACCCCCACCTTGGCGACGCCGGGGTGAACATCATCTACCATGAGGAGTATATCCTGAAGCGTGATTTCACCAAGCCTCTCCTGCCCCACTTCGCCCTCGACCCCAACGTGATTGTTTTCACGCTGTTCCCGGGCGTGCAGGAGCAGATTATCCGACACCTCATAGAGGCTCCGGAACTGAGGGCCATCGTGATGAGGACTTTCGGCTCGGGCAACGCACCGCATCATCCGTGGCTCATGCACCTGTTGAAGAAGGTGACGGAGCGCGGCATCACTGCGGTGAACATCAGCCAGTGCGCCGCCGGCACCGTGGAAATGGGGCGTTACGACACTGGCTTCCAGCTGAAGAGGATGGGCGTGTTGAGCGGTCACGACAGTACCGTTGAAAGTGCCGTTACGAAGCTAATGTTCCTGCAGGGCCACTACACCGACCCCAACCTCGTGCGCTCGAACATGAACCGCAACATCTGCGGCGAAATCACTATCCAGAACTGATTGACTAACGTTGCCTAAGGTTTCCTACAAAAACGGGGTCATGTAAAAAGGAATACATTTGAGCGCACCGTCCTTGCGCAAGTCCTTACCATGGATAAGGTACGACTGCTGTATGCGCGACGAGTATTTCTGCATAAAGTGGTCGATGGAGGCGTGCTGCTTCGACTGCGACGACTTTACCTCTATGACGCTCACCTTGCCGCCGTCTGGAATCAGAAAGTCTATTTCATAGTTCCTCTTCCCGTCCTCAGTAGGCCATGTGTGATAATACAGTTTCTTGCCGGCCGCCACAAGCATCTGCGAGACTATGTTTTCATAGACATACCCAAGATCCGCCGTGAGTTTGTCCGTAAGAAGTTTCTTGTATATGACGTTGCTTGTAAAGTCCGCATCCCAAAAAGATAGTGTGGTAAACAATCCTGTGTCGCCGCAATAGAGCTTGAAACAGTCGGGGTTGATGTGCATGGCAAGTCCTGCGCTCGGGTCATTGGAATGGTACGCGATGTTTGTCGTCATCGACTCCCTGAGGATTGAAAGTGGCGTGGTGAGCCTGTCTGCCCTTGACCCCTCTATCACACTGCCCACCTGATAACGCGAAGCGTTGGAGTTCAGCTGTGCCGGTATGGCGTGAAAAAGCATTGACGCTTTGCCGGAAGAGTCCAATTCGTAGAAATCCGTGTCGTAGAGATTGATGATGTCCCGCTTTATCTGATCCACGCGGCTCATGTCCAACGTGTCAAGGTAAGCGTTCACCGCCTGCGGCATACCGCCGACAAGCACATAGAGACGGAAGTCCATCATCAATTTTCTGTTGGTGGCATCGCCGAGAGGCATCCATTGGTCGAAGACTTGCCGGGCGAGGGGCATTGTAGCCGTGTCTCCCAAAGCCCAACGGAACTCCTCGTAATCCATCGGGTACATTGAAATTCTGCGTTCCTCGCTCGGTATCAGGATTTTAGTCCCGTCCGTCTTGGGACGTTTCTTCATCTTTATGCCCAACAATGAACCAGTCTCGATATAATGGAAACGCCCATCCTTAACAAGGTGCTTGATAGCCTGTCTTGCCAACGGCCATTTCTGTATCTCGTCGAAGATTATCAGCGATTTCCCAGGAACAAGGCTCACGCCGCAGTTAATCTGAAGACTGGTGAAGAGCATATCCAAATTGGAAATATCCATGAAAGAGTCCTTGACCACCTTACTGGCAACAGAGAAATCTATAAGAAGATAGCACTCGTATTCATTCTTGGCGAACTCCTCCACAATAGTAGATTTGCCGACACGCCGTGCGCCTTCAATGAGAAGGGCTGTGCTGCCGTTGTCCTGCTCTTTCCATTCAAGGAGTTTCCTGTATATTTTGCGTTTAAAGACTCTTTTTTCCATGACTTTTTAGCTAAAATCGGTCAATAAACCGACACGTATTGCAAAGGTACAAATAATTACCTAATACTCAACACTTTTCGATAAAAATGTCAGAATCCGCAAACTTTTAAGTGTTAAAAACGACAGAATCCGCAAACTTTTAAGTGTTAAAAACGACAGAATCCGCAAAGTTTTGGATATAAGAACACAAAAAAAGGTTTTTATTCTAATTCGGGGTTTTCCACATGAACGTACAGTTCCTTGTCCTCCGGCAAATGATACTGCCCCTTTGAGGCGGTCATCCATCCGTAGCGGATGGCGCGGTTGGGACAGTTGTGGTAACAGGCGAAGCAGGAGAGGCATTTTTTAGTGCGCTCCCATTCGGGACAGCCGTCGTCGCCGCGACGGATGTTGCGCACGGGGCATACACGGAGGCATTTGCCGCACTTGGAGCACAGGCGGCGGTCTACACGGAAAGGTTTGTCGGTGAGAAGATGCCGCACGAACAGTCCGCCGAGGAACTCTGTATTGGTGCGCGGCCATTCGCCGCGGTTCATTATGCAGCTGCCCTCGCGACGCGAACTGATAAATTTATAGAGTTCTTCCATGCGGTGGTCAGCCTCTTTCAGTTTCCATTGCGTTTTGTCGGCATCGTCCACATCCATGAACGGCAGTCCCACGTAGGTGTTCGGCATGAGCACGTCGCACATAAAATTCAGGGGATAGCCCTTCTTGGCGCAGACATCGCGGAACATATCCAACGCCATGCCCACGGTGTCGCCAACGGTACACACGGCAAAAGTGTAAGGGTGCAGTTCCGCGGCGTTGTCCACCGTAAGCCTTTCCATGAAATCAAGGAAGAACTTCGGCGGCCGCC
>CAVHWJ010000327.1:0-2885 GCA_963639565.1 uncultured Prevotella sp.
ACACGCTTTTCGTCGGCACGTCAAGCCGCGACAAAGATTTGCAGCAGATTAAGGTCAAATTATAAGTCGGCAGACTAAGGCAAGGCTTTAAGTCGTTCGACAAAATTCCGGGCGCAGATTTTACATTCATTAACCGTGAAATGTTAAATCTGCGCCTTACTATTGACACGAGAGCACCGTCGCCCTGCGCAAAACGCCCTTTCGGCGGAAATTCGCCCTTTCTTGACGGATTTCCGTATATTGCAGATTTTCAGTCGTTTGTCTGCGCTTTTCTGGAAGAAAGGGCAGTCAGCTTTTAGCAAAGCTATCGTTCTCGAGGAGCAAAGCTATCGTTTGCTTCTGGGAAAACGCTTTTCGTTTTCGGAAAATCTGGCTTTTTCGGCATTTTTCTTCGGCGTTTTGGTCGTATAAAGTGACGTTGAGACGGTCTGAGCCAAAAGGGAAAGTCAAAAACAAAGCGCAAACGGTAAGGTTTTGTGCTCTTGTCCATCGGGAGCGTGATTTTTCATTTGTTAAAATCATAAACGCAAATTGTTAAGAACTGTTTATGAATTAAAATCGGCAAGGAGGATGTTTGTAACAAACGCTTTGCGAAACACAGAAACCGCCGACGCTATTTCCCCGAAATCCTTTGAACATTCACGGAAAATCAATAACTTTGCTCAATATCAGAAATACTACAACAAACCTACGGTTATGACAGAGAATACGGACAACATACAGAAATACCCAAAGAGAATCCCCTACGGCATGATGAATTTCGTCGCCGTTCGTCGCGACGACTGTTATTATGTGGACAAGACTCGTTTCATTGAGAAGATAGAACGCGCCAACAAGTTCTTTTTCTTCATCCGTCCGCGCCGCTTCGGCAAGAGCCTCACCATGTCGATGCTCCAGCATTATTACGACATTAATGACGCCGGCATCTTCGATATGCTCTACAAGGGACTTTACATAGGCGACCACCCGACACCCGAGCGCAACCAATATCTTGTGATACAGTTGAACTTCGCTGTTGTCAATGCCGAAATAAACAATTACCGCAAGGCGTTGGATTCCCATTGCAACACGGCGTTCAATTTCTTCTGCGATGTCTATGCGCAGTACCTTCCTGCTGGAATAAAGGAGGAGATGAACAAAAAGGATGGGGCAGTGGATCAGCTTGATTACCTCTTTACGGAATGTAAGAAGTCAGGTCAAAAGATATACCTCTTCATCGACGAGTACGACCACTTCACCAACAAGATACTCGCCGAACCGGGCTGTATTGACGAATACCGTTCAGAGACCCACGGCACAGGTTATCTGCGCAATTTCTTCGACACTATAAAGGCCGGCACGTACAGTTCGATAGAGCGTGTGTTTGTTACAGGTGTAAGTCCCGTGACCATGGACGACCTTACAAGCGGCTTCAACATCGGGACGAACTACACCCTCAGTGACCGTTTTAACGAGATGACAGGCTTTACGGAAGAGGAGGTACGAGATATGCTTACCTACTACACCGATTTCTGCAACATCCACAACCATACTGTGGACGAGCTGATTGAGATAATGAAGCCTTGGTACGACAACTACTGTTTTGCGGCGGAGGAATATGGCAAGACCACGATGTACAATTCCAATATGGTGCTCTATTTCGTGGACAATTACATCAACAGCAATGGCAGAATCCCAACCAACATGGTTGAGGAGAACATCCGCGTGGATTACAACAAGCTGCGTATGCTCATCCGCCGAGACAAGGAGTTCGCCCACGACGCAAGCGTTATCCAAAACCTCGTGAACAACGGCTACATAACAGGCACATTAAAGACTGGTTTCCCTGCCGAGAACATCGGCGACCCGGACAATTTCGTAAGTCTGCTGTATTATTTCGGTATGGTAACTATTGCCGGAACTTTAAGGGGAAAGATGAAATTCGTCATCCCAAACGAGGTGGTGCGCGAACAGATATTCCGCAATCTTCTTGACACATATAAAGAGAATGACCTGACCTTTGAGAACTACGAAAAGAGCGACCTTGAAAGTTATCTTGCCTACGACGGCAAATGGGAGGATTATTTCAAGTATATCGCGGATGCCATACACCGCTATTCCTCCCAGCGTGACAAACAGAAAGGCGAATACTTTGTGCATGGCTTCACCCTTGCCATGACTTGCCAGAACCCTTATTACCGTCCCATATCCGAGAGCGACACGCAGGAGGGTTACGCCGACATCTTTATGATGCCGCTTCTCGACATCTATTCAGATATGCTCCACTCGTATATAATAGAACTGAAATACGCCAAGAGCAAAGACCCGGAGACAAAGGTTGAGGAGCTGCGTAAACAGGCAGAGGAACAGGTGAACCGCTACGCCGCTACGGAAACGGTGCAGTCTGCCGTCAAGACCACCACCCTCCATAAGATTGTCGTGGTCTTCCACGGCACGGAAATGGCGGTGTGCGAGGAGGTGGAGTGACGGACCAAATTTCGTATTGACATTCGGATTTTTACCCAACAGAATTTATCGTTGTCTCGCAACTGGGAAAAATCGTACATTTTATGAGTGTTTTAGCCTGTTTTTCTAAAATGCACAGAAAATGCACGATTTTTTCTTTGTCCTATATTTGTCATTCTTCGTAATTTTGCCGTCGTGAGCAAAATCCATAAGCTCTATTGATGCAATATGCAAAAATCATCGGTTTCATCGTGGTTAATTCCACGCTTTGACCAAATAATAACGACAAAATCCAACGGTATGAAGAAAACAAATTTATTCTGTGTATGCACAATGCTGCTTTCTTTGGCATTTGCCTCATGCTCGCAAAGTGACGATGCGACAGTGGGACAGACGCAAGGCGAGACCGCCAATTCGCAAAGTGTGCAAGACCTGACAAA
>CAVHWJ010000328.1:0-2885 GCA_963639565.1 uncultured Prevotella sp.
AAATATTCCATCATCATGCGCCACGCCTCGATGTTTCGCTTGAAATTGTTGAACTTGCGGTCGGCGGTACTCACGTTCTGGTATGTTATGCCCTTGGTGTGGAAATAATACACCAGACAGTCCTCTTCGATGCACTTGCGGCGCAGGAACTGCAGCGCGGGGTATTCAAACTTCCGCGCGTCGCGGCAGTCAGCCACAATCTCCAGTTTTCCGTCGTCGTCTGCGATGCGGCGCAGTTCGTTGATGTCGCTGTCGTTGCGCGCAATGATGCTTACATACAGCTTGTCGGTGCGTTCCCAAAGACCGCTGTTCTTGAGATGCCCGATTTGTCGCTCCACCATTTTCTGCCAGTCTTTGTCGCAGAAGATGTGATAAACGCCGTAAACCGGCAGTGGGGCGGTCGTTTCCCTGTCCCACTGCGAGAGGTCGTATTTGCTTGTTGTGCGAAATAGAGTGTCGCGGCACTTGTCTAATATCGTGTACACGTGAGTTCCGGTGTTTTTTATTGTTTCAGATAAATCTTTTCATATCCCTCCTGCATCGTCTTCACGGCGAAGCGGCTCTCGACGAACTCCCTCGCCCGGGCTGACAGTTCCCACCTGTCGGCGTTGGGGATAACGCGGCGGAAGATGTCCATGTAGCCTTCGTGGCTGTTGCCCTCTGCCGTGAGCGGCCAGCCGGGCGGCACCGTCTCGTTGAGACCCTTGCAGCCGCTGCCCACCACGGGCAACCCTGCCATCGCCGCCTCCACCGCCATGAGCGGCAGACCCTCGAACTCCGACGGCATTAGCAGATAACCGAAACTGCCGAGATAGCGTGATATGCCGAACACGGGTTTGCCGATTGTCACGTTGCTGAGGCTGCCCAGTTCCGCTTCCAGCTCCTGCCGCAGCGTTCCGTCGCCGATGATATGGAAATGGTATTCGGGCATATCGCGGAGTTCCTTTATTATATGTATAAGGTGGCTGATGCCTTTCTGCTCCTCCAACCTCCCGGCGAAGAGGACGTTGGTTTTGCCGCCCACAAGACCGGGGTAGGGCAGTTGCTCCGCCTCCGGCACGCCGTTGTAGATTATCGGCGGCGCGCCGCCCCATTCGCGGGTGTAACATTCGAGTACCGACTGCGATATGGCGATGTTAGAGTTATTGCGCCGGTAAAAATCCTCCACCTTGCGCCCGAAACGTTTTAGTCCGCTCCACAGACAGGTGTTGTGTATCGTCCTCACAATCCTGCAACGCCTTTGCAGCCACGGAAATACGCGGAAGAAAGCCCACAGGCACATATCCGGCGTTTCCGTGTGGGCGTGAATCACGTCGGGCCTGTACCGCAGCCAAATCAGCAAAAAACGCAGCGGAAAGAACACGGCGGCTATCCGTTCCGCCATGAAATGAAAATGGTAGTTGGGAAACAACGACCTGTGGCACATTACCCCTGCCGCTTCCAGTTCGCCGATAAACCCCTCGGTGAACGAGGAGTTGCCGCGCAAAATCTCCACCACGTGGTATTCTATCGCCCTGTTGCCCGACTCCGCAATGTTTGCCGCCACGCGCTCCGCTCCCCCGAGGTCGAAGCGTGATATTAGGTGGAACACCCTCCGCGGCTTTGCCTTTCCGTTCCGCTTTTCTCCTTTCATGTCATCGTCCTCCAGCGTGTTTCTTCAGCACCGCCGCCACCTCTTCGGCGCAGTGCCTGTCGTTGTAGAGCCTTTCGGCGAGCTGCCGTCCTTTTCTGCCCATTTCCGCCGCCTCGTCGGGATGTTCCTGTATGCGGCGTATCGCCTTTATCCACCCCTCCGTGTCGTAATACGCCACCGATATGCCGCATCCCTCCCTGTCGAAGTCCACCGGTATCTGCGGGTTGCGGCTGCAAATCACGGGCAGACCCATGGCGAGAGCCTCCACCACGGTGGTAAGCCCCACGGTGTATTTCGTCTCCATGCAGCAGATCACCACGCACCGCGAGCCGTAGACCGCCGAACAGAGGTTGGCCTGTTGGTAGCCCGACATGAAGTTCACCCTGACGTTCTCCTTTACCTCCATTTCGCTGAACATCCTTTCGTAGTCGATGCCGCAGTTCGTCTTGTTCAGGTATATGCAGAGCGGTGCGCCTGTCTCGTTGAACGCCGCCACCAGCGTCTTCATGTCGCGCCGCTCCCTGCCGGTGGACACGAAACCGTGGTGTCCCCCCTCGGGGCGGTGGCTCTCCATGAAGCGGTCGTAATAGTCGAGGTCTGCCCCCCAATGTCCCACGTGCATCCGCTCCGGCCTCGCCTTCTTCGTCTTCAGCGAGTCGTCGTAGAGTTTCTGCGAGAAGAAGAATATGTCGTCGATGCCCCGGTAGAAGAGCCTGCCGAGCCATTCGCGCCACCGCTTCTTCGGCGTTATTATCGGCTGGTGATGCCATATCACAATGGGTTTGCGGAACAGCCCCAGGGCGCGCAGGAATATCACGAGTTCCAGGAATTTGTAGTGCGTGGCGTATACGGCGTCCACCTTGCGGTAGTTCCTCAATACTTCCCAAAGCACGTAGAGAGCCGACCGCAGCCGTCCGCCCGCGTCCTTGTGGCGGTGCATCACCATGTCGATGCCGTGGTCCCCCAGGTGCGTCGCCCCATAGAGGAAATGCCCGGGGAAATTCCCCTTCTGCCACTCGCCGTATATATATTGTATGTCTTCGGTGTGATAGAAATAAATTCTCATGATTGCAAATTTAAGCATTTTCCCCTTATTTCGCCCCAACGCCGCGCAATTTTGAGGGAGAATGGGGAAAAAACAACGGCTCTTTCATTTAAAGGGGGGCGGTTTGCCAAGCTCCCAACGGCCGATGGACGCCCGGCAAACCGCCCGAAACGAAAAAGAGGAAATCCGTCTCCCGACAGACCCCCT
>CAVHWJ010000329.1:0-2862 GCA_963639565.1 uncultured Prevotella sp.
TTATGTGTTACATCGGGCGCGTGCCGAACCATTCCGTCATCCGCCCTGTGCTATCGCCGCCAAAGTTATAGTTTTTTTCGGTTATCACGCAAGAATTGGAAAGAAGAATACTCTGCCACCCAATTTCACAAGCAAAATATTTACTTTGCGAAGATAAAGCTTTTATACTAACACGAGCGGTTTTGGAAACAAAAAAATCCGCAGCTGACAATGCGCTTGACATTACAGGCTGCGGATTAAACTCTCAGATAGGGCAACCTATCACCAGTCGCTCTTCTTGATGTCGGTGAAAATATTGTACAGAGCATTGATATGCGACACGGCCTCTTCCAAGTATTTCTTTTTCTTTTCGTTTGCCTTTTCCGCTTTCTCCTTTGTCTTTTCACGAGTAGAAACAGCCTCATCCATGTTTATCCTTATGGCATCTTTATAAGACAAGTCTTTGAGATTGACATTCAAGAAAGAGTTTGCGCCTGTTTTTGCTATTGTTTCAAAGCCATCGATATAAGGCGCATCGACACGGATTTTCCCGTCCTTGATTTCTATGACCACCTTATAATATCCTGCGATTACATAATCCCCGTTATGCCAGTTGCCGTTCTTCATGGCATCGTATGCCAGATTTAAACCAGCCGTAACGTAAGTAAGCGCAGCCTTTCCCAAGGACATCTTGAATTTCTTACTTTCCTTCCACCAACAGAATTTCACCAGCTCAGGGTCGAACGCCCGTATGCTTATCATTTGGTCTTCAACGTTGTCCGTCACAGTCTTGGGGGAATTGAACAGACGGATTATCCTTTTGTTCAGCTCCACATAAATTTCATGCGCCGACATATCGGGATATTCAACCACTATGTGGCTGTCGCCTGTTTTGGAAACAAATTCGCAACTGTCATTTAGCACGAACTCAATCTTGTTCTGAGACAAGCAGGGCAACGACAACATCAAGAATAACAAAGACAATAATTTTTTCATAAGCATTTGAATGAAAGCAATCTGCATGAAGCCCCCGACATACATGAAACAAGGATAGTGTTGTACATATAAAAAAAGCACGTGGGAACTTTTCTGTTTGCCCATTTCATGATGTGAAGGCTCTCGCATTGCCCTGTCAGTCTGAAACGAACAACGCTGAAAGCCCCACGTAGATGATGTATATCATTAGGCAAACTCGACCAAAAGCCATTGAGCTTGCACCATAATATATAACACACCCCATAGGGCGTCACCGTTGCTTTGTTTTTGACTGACATTTGGAACTTGCGAGATTCTCACATCATCAAAACCAAAGCGTACAGTTACGCCTTTTTAAGTATATGCAGCCCCTTCTTCAAAACCCAGTGAATGGTGTCTATCCAAAGAATGCGCCACAAAAGTAATACATATAAACAAAACAGCCAAACTTTTTGACGTATAAACCACGGCATCTTCGTTTAAAGTGTTTGTCAAAAGTCACCAAAGCTATCGGAAAAATTATATTCAAAGTCTTTGAACTTATGTTCAATGTCTCTGAACTTATGTTCAAAGTCTTTGTATTTAAGTTCAAAGTCTTTGAACATAGATTATCCTGTATAAATTCAGGAGTTACAAATAACTCCGTCTTTTAACCCTCTACATGTTAGGGCGGTAAGAGAAAGGGAAGAACCTGTCTTGCGGCTCTTCCTTTTTTAACGCTTTAGAGTTTGGATATTTCAGACTGCGGCAGTCCTGTGGCTTGGGCAATCTGTTCATCGGAAAGTCCCATGGCTTTAACCCGTTTGGCGATTTCTATGGTGCGATTCCTACGGACTTCGGCAAGACCCTCCGCAAATCCTTCGCAATATCCATCATCCCAACTTGTGTCAAACACGCTGCGCATACGTCTCACCGACTCCATATAACCCTCGTAAGAGAGACGGTCTTTATATGGTAGGGAGTCTACGCGAAGACAATCACGAGCCTCGGACAATCCGGCAGACTTGGTGTTATCGTCTATCGTGCCAGTCTTCAAAAATTGCATCCATTCGTCAAGCGGTGTGGTGGCAACTTTATCAAAGTCGTTCACACGCAGGATATAATATTCCGGGGACAGGTCGCCGGTGTCCTCGCGTTTCTCCGCTTCCTCCTCCTTTACGCCGAGGAACTTTTCACTCTGCTTGGCGGAGAGTTTCAGCAGGTCGTGCGGTTCGTGGAGACCCTTGAACTCTGTCTTGCCGTGATACACGTAGTCCTTGCCCTGCCCAAATTTAAAATGCACGATATAAATAGAATACACCTTGCTTACATTCCCATAGCCATCAACCTTGCTTATATAGTCTTTTATGTCGTCCGACATACCATAGCGCATACGATGATAATACGTTATCTCATGGTTGTTCTGTATCTCCACGATAATCAGTTCGCCGTCCTCGTCCTCAGCGAGCATATCCACGCGGTTGAACTTGTCGAGGAAATCCTCCTGATTGCCCTCGCTCTCAAGGAAATGTTTGATTTTCATCTTCTTGCCGATGAGGGAATAGAGCAGCCCCTCGAGCACGGCGTGGTTAGCCTTGTTGCGCAACAGACGTTTCATCGCCCAGTCAAACCTGATGTATTTGTCGTAATATCTCTGCATTCGTTCTCCTCCTTATAATATCAAGGTATGGCTTTCCGCCTACAAATGTAGGCAAAATTATCCGACGCCGCAATTATCACGCAAGAATTGGAAAGAAGAATGGCAGAAAGCCTTTCATTTAGCGCACGGCTCTTTCTTTTAAACGGCCTCACCATTTAGTCAAACATACAGGACAATCTATGTTCATAAGTTCTGAACTTAGGTTCAAAAGTTATGAACATAAGTTCAAAAGTTTTGAATATAAGTTCAAAAGTTATGAACTTAACTTT
>CAVHWJ010000330.1:0-2857 GCA_963639565.1 uncultured Prevotella sp.
GCACCGTCGGTGACGATGAGGTGGTCGAGGAGGTGGAGGCGCATCGTTTCGCACGCCCTTTGCAGACGCTGGGTGATGCGGTCGTCCTCGCCGCTGGGACGGGCGTTGCTGCTCGGGTGGTTGTGGCAGAGGGCTATCACGGTGGCGTTGTTGAGGAGGGCTTCCTTCATGATAACCCTCACGTCCACGGCGGTCTCGGTGAGGCCGCCGTTTGACAGCTGCACGGCCTTGATGAACTTCAGGTTCTGGTTCATCAGCAAGACCCACGCCTGTTCGTTGGGCAGGTCCTGCATAATGGGGTGCATGTATTCGTAAATGGCTGCGGCGGAGTCGATGCGCTGACGCTCGGCGGCCTTCTCCGCCTGACGGCGTTTGCCCAGTTCACAGGCAGCGAGTATCGTAACCGCCTTGGCTGGGCCGAGACCCTTGTAGCGTTTGCCGCAGAGCTGCTCTATCGACATCTTGCCGAGCGTGTTGAGGTTATTGCCGCAGTCGTTCATCACGCGCTTCATCAGCCCCACGGCGGTCTCGTCGGTAGACCCGCTGCCGATGAGGATGGCGAGCAGTTCGGCGTTAGACAGGGCCGAAGCCCCCAGCGCCATGAGCTTCTCGCGCGGCTTGTCCTCGTCCGCCCAGTCGGTTATGCTCAGTTTCTCCATATCGCTACCTTGACGCGCTTATTTATAAAAGGTCTTTTCAAAAGCCGAGAACTCGTCCTTGCCCATGACGCAGCGTTTCCACCACGCGGCGAGGAAGCCGCAGCCGTAGCCCGTGAGCTGCACGAAGGCGGCGGCTATGCTCATCGCCCCGATCTTGACGCTGCGGTTCTGCCGCGCGGAGTCGGCGAATATCAGCAGGCAGTAGGCGAGGATGGGAAGCCACGGCCCGGCGCAGAGCCAGTACCAGCGGTGGATGTCGTCGTAGTGCATCAGCACGCGCCCCGCTGCCGACGTGAGCACGAGTGCCGCCACGCCCACAGTGAACACCATGGGGAGGAGATGCACGAGCTTGAGCGATTCGGGGTATTTCTTGTAGAGGTTGATGCGCGCTATGCCGCTGTTGTACACCTGGCGGAAGAACTTGCGGAAATCGGTGCGCCTCTTGTGCCACACCCATGAGTCGGGGAACAGCCGGCAGCGGCACCCTGCCTTGAAGATGCGGATGCTGAAATCTATGTCCTCGCCGAAGCGCATCTTGGAGAAGCCGCTGAGGCGGAGATACACGTCGCGCCTGACGCCCATGTTGAACGACCGCGGATAGAACTTGTCGAGCTTTTTCTTCTTGCCGCCGCGTATGCCGCCGGTGGTGAAGAAGCTCGTCATGGAATAGCTTATCGCCTTCTGCGTGTCGGTGAACGAGGAGTGCGCCCTGTCGGGACCCCCGAACGCGTCGGCCGGCTCGCGGTCAAGCTCTTCGCTAAGGCTCTCGATGTAGCCCGGCGGCAGCACCACGTCGGAGTCGAGGATGATTACGTATTCCCCCTTTGCGCGCTCCGCGCCGTAGTTGCGGCTCTGCCCGGGGCCGCTGTTCTTCTTCATGTAGTAGTGCAGGTCGAGCTTCGCGGCGTATCTGCGGCACACGTCCTCGCAGGTCACGTCGCTGCCGTCCTCCACTATAATCACCTCAAAGTCCCGCTCCGTCTGCTCCGTCAGGCTTCCTAACAGCTCGTCCACCTCGTTGGGGCGGTTGTACACTGGCACTATTATCGAGTATCTCATGTTCGTCAGAAATATATATGAAAAAAGTGGAGCGACCGCCGCGCCTCCCCCGCGAGGGATGCCGCACTTGGTTCTCCACTTTCTTTTGTCTTCGGTATAAAGAAACTCCTTATTCCTTCACGCGGCTCAGGTAGCTGCCGTCGCGGGTGTCCACCTGGATGAGGTCTCCCTCGTTGATGAACAGCGGCACGCGCACCTCGGCTCCGCTCTCGAGCGTTGCGGGCTTTGTGGCGTTTGTTGCCGTGTCGCCCTTGATGCCCGGCTCGCTGTGTACCACGCGCAGGTTTGTCTTCACGGGCATTTCAGCGTAGAGCACGGTCTCAGTATCGGCGTCTGACACCACTTCCACAACGTCAGACTCCTTCATGAACTCCACGCCGGTAACGAGGTCTGCGGGGATGGGGGTCTGGTCGTAAGTCTCCTGGTTCATGAATATGTAGTCCTCGCCCTCCTTGTAGAGGTACTGGTAGGGGCGGCGTGTGATGGAAACGTCCTCGAGCTTCTCGCCGATGTTGTAGCGGCGCTCCAGCACGCGGCCGTCGGTCACGTTCTTCAGCTTGATGTTCATGATAGTGTTTCCCTTGCCCGGCTTGCGGTGCTGGAAATCGATGCATACCCAGATGCCGCCGTCCATGCGTACCGCAACACCCTTCTTGATGTCCTGTGAGTTGATCATTTTGTTTTTATTTCTTGTAAATTGTTTCCTTCATGCCATTAGGCTCCGCCGCCCGCCCCGCAAGGCCTGACTGCGCAGCCGCGTGAAAAAGACGGCCGCGCCGTCGGTTTTCGGTTGCAAAGTTACAACAAATTCAGAAAAAACCATAAAACAAGTGCGCAAAAATGGCTTTACCTTTGGTTAAATCAAAAGAAATGAGTAATTTTGCAGCCCAAAGCGTATAAACAACAAATAAATAAAATAATAAAAGACAATGAAAAGAACATTTCAGCCGCACAACAGAAGACGTGTGAACAAGCACGGTTTCCGCGAGAGAATGGCAACGAAGAACGGTCGCCGCGTGCTTGCTTCGCGCCGCGCCAAGGGTCGCAAGAAGCTCACTGTTTCTGACGAGAACCACGGCAAGTAATCCTTGCGGACGCTTTAAGGTTTTTAGAGTATTAAAGGCAGAGGGGAACACGGC
>CAVHWJ010000331.1:0-2838 GCA_963639565.1 uncultured Prevotella sp.
TTAAATACCTGCCCCGAAAGGATGCGGAGTATGTGGCGTTCTCGTATAACACAAGGGCTGAGGTGTATTTGCATCTTGCTGACACCGTTAATGCCATAAACGACCTAACGCAGTCAATCAAGGTGAGGCCGGAGGAAACAAGAACCTATAAGCAGCGGGCTGAGGTTTACTATTCACAGGGGAAATGCGATTTAGCCGATGCGGATTATGACAGGATAATTGAACTGAAGCCCGGCAGCGTGGCGGGTTACGTGGGCAAGGGGCTTGTGGCAGATACCCAAAAACGATGGGACGATGCAATCAGACTGTTTGACCATGCGGAGAAACTCTCAAGCGACTATTCGCCGCTATATGGCCTCAGGGCTGAGGCATATATCGGAAAGGGAAAATGGAACGAGGCGACGGATGATTTGGTGAAAGCCCTGTCTTTCGGCTGGGACAAGTATACCGTGTACCTGATGACCAAACTGAAAGAACCGGCGTTCACTATAATGGTTACCAAACTGAAAGTGCAGTCAGCAAAGATGCCGAACGCGTCTATATGGCCTTACGTGATAGGCGGAATGTATGAAAAGTCGCAAAACTACGGTAAGGCAATAGAATATTATACGGCCGCCAATTCCAAGGAAACGTCACCTGTGACATATTACAGAATTGCGGTGTGCCAAATGCAGACGGGAGATTACGACAATGCCCTTTACAATGTTGAACAGGCGTTGAACATTGACAGTACGTCGCTGGAATACATGACTTTTAAGCCCGAACTTTATTTCGACAAAGGAGACTTGAAAATGGCTCTTTCTGAATGGGACAAGATTGTCGCTCAATATCCCGACTTTGCAGACGCCTACTGTTACCGCGGATTGATAAAGGGGTATTCAGGAGACATGGACGGTGCCATAGAGGATTTGTCAATGTCGATAGTCCTTGCCCCTGAAGATTCCTATTCTTATGTAAGCCGTGGCAACATCTATATGAAGCAGGGCAAAAAAGACCTTGCGGAACAGGATTTCAGGAAGATAATCGAGATAGAGGATGCCTCTGGAAAATATGACTGCATCCAATATGCCTATCAGGGGATTGGACAAGATGACAAGGCGGTTGCCGCCATGAATGTCATTATCGCCCGTGACACTGCTGATGCCAATACATATTATAACGCAGCTTGTCTTTATTCGCGGATGAAAAACAAGGAGAAGGCTTTGGAGTATCTTGACAAATCGTTCCGGAAAGGATATATGCGGTTTTCTCACCTTGATTATGATTTTGACATGGATTTCATTCGTGACACGGATGAATATAAGGCTTTGGTTTCCAAATACAAAGCGGCTCTGAAGAGCAATACGGCAAATAAGCCATTGCCGTCTGGGCAGGACTGTCAGCCTTTGCCTACTGTAACAACCGAAATCCCTTTTGTTAAGGAGAACGGTGTCTGCAAGGTGAAATGCAGCATAAACGGACTTCCATTGTATTTCGTGTTTGATACAGGTGCGAGTGATGTTACGGTGTCTACCGTTGAAGCGACATTTATGATGAAGAACGGCTATCTCGACAACAAGGATGTAATTGGAAGCCAACGTTATATGGATGCTAACGGCGACATTAACGTGGGTACTGTCATCAACCTGAAAGATGTTGCTTTCGGCGGTTTGAAAATCAATAATGTCCATGCGTCTGTGGTGCGCAGCCAAGTTGCGCCGCTTCTCTTGGGACAGAGCGTTTTGGGACGTTTGGGCAAGATTGAGATAGACAATCAGTCGCGTGTAATCAGAATTACCCACAAGGGCAAAAATAATTTTTGAAAAAATCGTTTTTTGTGTTAACCTTTCCGTTGGTGCGGTCATAAAGGGTATAAACTAATAAATAACGAAAAAAATGAATGATGCAATGGAAAATGTAATGGGATGCCTGATGGGGCTTTATGGATTGGTAAGTCAGGTTATGGCTTTGATTTTCTTCATACAATACTGCAAGGCGGATTCTATGTTGGAGATTATATTCTTGGATTCTTGGCTTTCTGAGCTGAAAGGTTTGTTATGGATATTCTTCATCTGGTGAGGAGAGAATTTTTTGAAAAAATGTGATAATCGTGTTAACCTTTGGCTTTTGTCTGCCATAAAGGGTAAAGACGATAAAGTATAAACCATTAAAATCACGGAAAATGAAAAAGTTTTTTGCAGCATTTGCGGTTTGCATAATGACGACCGCTTCAACATTCGCCCAGTACACTACAAACTATTACAACCAGTACGGCAACAGCACGGGCAGTTCAACGACACGCTCAAACTATGGCGGCGGCAGTACCACAAATTATTATGACCAGAATGGACGCAGTACAGGCAGTGCGACGACACGTTCCAATTATGGCGGCGGCATCACTACAAACTACTACAACCAGAATGGTACCAGTACTGGCAGTGCGACGACACGTTCCGATTATGGCGGCGGCACCACAACTAACTACTATGACCAGTATGGCCATAACACGGGTAGTGCGAAAACTCGTTCAGACTACGGCGGCGGTACCACTACCAATTACTATGACCAATACGGCAGGAGTACTGGCAGTTCTACAACACGCTCCAACTACGGCGGTGGCAGTACAACTACATACTATGACGCATACGGGAGAAACATCGGTACAAGTAACAGAAGATAAAAAAACTATGATGAAAAGGACAGTAATTTCACTTTTTGCCGCTTTTGTCGCCGTTGCCGGTCATGCGCAGTACGACTGTGTTGTTGAAAGTCATTACCAGCCCCTTACAATGGAGGAGATGATTATGGCTGCCCGTGCAGAGGCATATCATCAACAGAAGTTGAAGGAACGCTTTATAA
>CAVHWJ010000332.1:0-2834 GCA_963639565.1 uncultured Prevotella sp.
GCGTCGTCGTTGTCCACGTCGAACACCTCGTCCACCACGTCGGCGTCGAAAGTCTTTGGCACAAAGCCCGCGCCGATGCCCTGAATCTTGTGCGGACCGCTCTCGCCGCCGTTGAGAACCGGGGATGTGAGGGGTTCCACGGCGACGATTTTCACGTCGGGGTTCTTCTCCTTCAGCCTCTTGCCGATGCCCGACACTGTGCCGCCCGTTCCCACGCCAGCCACGAAGATGTCGATTTTCCCTTCCGTCTGTTCCCATATCTCCACGCCCGTCGTCTCGTAGTGGCGGCGTGGGTTGGCAGGGTTCTCAAACTGTTGCAGGATTACCGCCCCGGGTATGGAGTCGCGCAGCTGCTCGGCTGCCTTTATCGCCCCCACCATGCCGTCCTTGCCGGGCGTGAGGCGCACTTCCGCCCCGTATGCCTTAACGAGGTTGCGCCGCTCCACGCTCATCGTCTCGGGCATGGTGAGAATCAGCTTGTAGCCTTTCACCGCCGACACGAGGGCGAGGCCCACGCCGGTGTTGCCGCTTGTGGGTTCGATGATTGTAGCCCCGGGCTTCAGCGTGCCGCTGTTCTCCGCGTCCTCTATCATCGCCAGCGCGATGCGGTCTTTCACGCTGCCGCCGGGGTTGAAATACTCCAGCTTCGCCGTTATCGGCGTGGACAGTCCTTTCAGGGCGGAATATTTCTCCAGCTCCAGTATCGGCGTGCCGCCAATCAAATCCGTCAGTCTCTTTGCTGCCATATCCTGTTCTCCTTACCTTATTATATATATACCTATATATTATATCTTGTCGAAAGCCAGGCTCAGGTCGTCGATGATGTCGTCGATATGCTCCGTTCCGATGCTCAGGCGCACGGTCGAGGGCGTGATGTGCTGCTGCTCGAGTTCCTCGGGCGTCATCTGCGAGTGGGTCGTGGTGTAGGGGTGGATAACGAGGCTCTTCACGTCTGCCACGTTGGCGAGCAGCGAGAATATCTCGAGCGAGTCGATGAATTTCCACGCCTCTTTCTCGCCGCCCTTTATCTCGAAGGTGAAGATGCTGCCGCCGCCGTTGGGGAAGTATTTTTCATACAGCGCGTGGTCGGGGTGGGAGGGGAGCGACGGGTGGTTCACCTTTGCCACCTTGGGGTGGTTGGCAAGGAACTGCACCACTTTCAGCGCGTTCTCAACGTGGCGCTCCACGCGCAGCGACAGCGTTTCGAGTCCCTGCAACAGGATGAAGGCGTTGAATGGCGATATTGTAGCTCCGGTGTCTCTCAGCACCACGGCGCGTATTCTCGTCACGAAAGCTGCCTTGCCCGCCACGTCGGCGAACACCGCTCCGTGGTAGCTCGGGTCCGGCTTTGCCAGCGAGGGGTATTTGTCGGCGTTGGCTTTCCAGTCGAACGTGCCGCCGTCCACAATCACGCCGCCGAGGCTTGAACCGTGGCCGCCGATGAATTTGGTGGCGGAGTGTACCACGATGTCTGCACCGTGCTCAATGGGACGGATGAGGTATGGCGTGCCGAAGGTGTTGTCCACGATGAACACTATGTTGTGCCTGTGTGCCACTTCCGCCACGGCGTCGAGGTTGGTCACGTCGGAGTTGGGGTTGCCGAAGGTTTCGGCATATACAACCTTGGTGTTTGGCTTTATGGCTGCTTCGAGGGCTTCGAGGTCGTTCACGTTCACTATCGTGTTCGTTATGCCCTGTGTGCTGAGGGTGTGGGTGATGAGGTTGAACGAACCGCCGTAGAGGTTGTCGGCTGCCACGATGTGGTCGCCAACCGACAGGATGTTCTGCAGGGCGTATGTCACCGCCGCCGCACCCGAAGCCACGGCAAGTCCTGCCGCGCCGCCCTCGAGTGCCGCCACGCGGTCTTCAAACACGCCCTGAGTGGAGTTGGTCAGTCGGCCGTAGATGTTGCCGGCGTCGCGCAGGCCGAAACGGTCGGCGGCGTGCTGTGAGTTGCGGAATACGTATGATGTGGTCTGGTATATCGGCACGGCGCGGGCGTCTGTCGCCGGGTCCGGCTGTTCCTGTCCTACGTGCAGCTGCAATGTCTCGAAGTGTAGTTTCTTTTCGCTCATAATATATTTGCTTTTTATGTTTGTTGTTTTCGATGTTGCAAAGGTACGGCGGTTCCGGCACTTGCGAAATACCATGATTGTACCATTTGACATACCATAAACGTGGTATTTGAGGGGGAAAACGATAAAAGGTGCAAAAATAACGGTGCGTTACCGCGTGTATCGGCACGTAACGGCATCCCTCGCCGGCGCGCCGCCGTATCTTTGCATCGTAATTCAAACGCAGTCTGTCGCGAGGCATGCATCAGGGCAGGGGCGCGGGGTTACAAGCGAGATATACAACTTTAATAATCAACCATTTTAAAACATTACTATTATGTCAAAGGTAAAGAACGGAACTATCTATTATCAGGTGTATCAGAACACTAACACCAATTCAACCAACTACAAGAAGTGGTATGCCAAGGCAAAGCACACTGAGACCGTGGACTTCGATTCGCTCATCGACCACATGACCGATCACAACATCGGTTTCCCCAGGGGAGTGGTGCAGGGAGTTATGATGTCGTTCGTGGACTGTCTGCTTGAGCTTGTGGCGCAGAGCAAGAAGGTGCAGCTTGGCGACCTCGGCACTTTCTACCTTAATATAAACTCGAAGCCGGCAGAGAAGTATGAGGAGTTCAACGCCAACGAGAACATCGAGGGCTGCGGTCTGCGCTTCATCTCATCCCAGACCACCTCGAAGAACGACCTGACCCGTGCCGCGTTCTCCGCCGCCATGTCTTACAAGAACTTCAGCACCCTGCTCGCCCAGTCGGA
>CAVHWJ010000333.1:0-2798 GCA_963639565.1 uncultured Prevotella sp.
AAAACATTATTTTTTGATTTGTTTTAGTAGATTAGTTTTTAAGTAGTTTGTTTTTGAAAATCGGTTGTCGTGAGACATCCGATTTTTTTTGTTGCCATAAACATCATCATTTTTTGTTGCCATAAACATCATCACGCCTGAAAACTTTGTGGGCTTGGGATTTTTGTTTACTTTTGTGCTTGTATGGAGAAACTCATTCAACTTTACAGGGAATACAAGGGCTGCGGGCCGAAAGACACAGAGAAGATTGCGGGGGCTGGAAGCAACCGCGAGTATTACCGTTTTACTGATGCGGAGGGCGGCACCGTGGTGGGTGTCGTTGGCACGAGCCGTGACGAGAACCACGCCTTTGTTTATCTGGCAAAGCATTTCCACGGACTGAAACTTCCCGTGCCGAAGGTGCTTGCGGTGTCTGACGACGAACTGCGGTATTTGCAGACAGACCTCGGCAGCACGTCGCTCTATGACGCGCTCAAAGGCGGACGCGATGCAGGAGGCAGATATACGCAGGAGGAGAAGCAGCTGCTCGTGAGGACGATACGCCAGTTGCCGGCCATGCAGATGCAGGGGGCTGTGGGCATCGACTGGACTAACTGCTATCCGCAGCCGGAGTTTGACGAGAACAGTGTGCTCTTCGATCTCAACTATTTCAAGTACTGTTTCCTGAAACCCACGGAACTTGATTTCCACGAACTGAAGCTTGAGGCGAATTTCCGGCTTTTCGCCAAAGACCTAACGGCGGAGAATACCGACAGTTTCATGTACCGCGACTTTCAGGCGCGCAACGTGATGCTCGACGCCAATGGTAACCCTTTCTTCATCGACTTTCAGGGCGGACGTAAAGGCCCTTATTATTACGACCTCGCCTCGTTCCTGTGGCAGGCGTCGGCGAAATATCCCCACAAACTGCGCCGAGAACTCGTTTATGAATATTACGACTCGCTGAAGAACTATATCGAAGTGCCGTCGTCGAGGCATTTCGTGGGGCGGTTGAGCCAGTTCGTGCTCTTCCGCACGTTGCAGGTGCTCGGGGCGTACGGCTTCCGCGGATATTTCGAGCGCAAGAAATACTTTATGGACAGCATCCCGGCGGCGATACAGAACCTGCGCGAACTGCTGGAACTCGACGTGTTCAACTACCCCTACATGATGGATATGCTGAGGCGGCTAACGGAACTGCCGCAGTTCGCCCCCACAGAAGACAAGCCGGCGGACAGGACAGACGGTTTCAGGACCGCCGAAAGCAATGTCTACAAGGGGCATCCGCAGGACGGCCCAGCCACGTTCTCGAAATACGACGGCAAGGGCCCGCTCGTGGTGAGGGTGTTCAGTTTTTCATATAAGAAAGGGATTCCCGAAGACGAGTCGGGCAACGGCGGCGGATATGTGTTCGACTGCCGCAGTACGCATAACCCCGGACGCTACGAGCCATACAAGAAACTCACGGGTCTCGACGAGCCGGTAATCCGTTTCCTTGAAGACGACGGCGAAATCCTCACGTTCCTCGACAGCGTTTACAAACTTGCCGACGCTCATGTGGCGAGGTACATCCAGCGCGGCTTCACCGACCTGATGTTCTCCTTCGGCTGCACCGGCGGCCAGCACCGCAGCGTTTATTCGGCGCAGCATCTGGCGCAGCACCTTAACGACAAGTTCGGCATCGAGGTGAGGGTGCTTCACCGGGAGCAGAACATATCACAGACACTTGCCGCAAAATAACAGAACGGCGCAGACCGCCGCGACGGACAGCGTTTCCGCCAAGAGACAGGTGCGGATGCTGAAACGCATATCGCCGAATGTTAGTTCGCGGGGATTTGTGCCGATATAGGGTTTGTAGAAGAGTTCGCCGAAATAGTCGTGCGGTCCCCCGAAACGGCAGTCGAGCAACGCCGACAACGCCGCCTCCGGCCAACCGCTGTTTGGCGAGGCGTGGCAACGGGAATAACGCCATGTGTGCCTTGCGTAATGGGCGAGGGAACGGTGGGGGAGAGACTTGTTGAAACTGACAAATATCCAACCGCTTATGGCTATAAGTGCCGCCGTGATCCGTGCCGGGAGGTAGTTTGCGATGTCGTCGATATGCGCCGCCCAACAGCCGAAATCCTTGTATCTCTCGTTTTGGTAGCCAATCATTGAGTCGAGCGTGTTTACCATTTTGTAGGCTATCATGCCGGGCAGTCCCAACAGACAGAACCAGAACAGCGGTGCCACCACGCCGTCCGACAGGTTTTCGGCGAGCGTTTCGAGCGATGCGGTTGCCACTTCTTGCCGCGACAACGCCTGTGTGTCGCGCCCCACGATGCGTGCCACCCGTTTCCGCCCCTCGTCAAGTCCTCGCCGCAGAGCTTCGAAGACCATGCGCACTTCCCGGCGCAGCGTCTTTCCGGCGAGACAATAGAAAACGAGTATTGACTGGATAGCCAGCGACAGTATCACGGGCGGAAGACTTGGCTTTCCGCTCATCGTCGCCAAACCGTTCAGCGCAGCCACAACCAATATGCCGATGCCGAACACGGCGCACACGCTGAACACCGCGAACGCCGCGCCTTTCGCCTTTCTGTGTCTGCCTTTGTTCAACCGCCGTTCCCCTGCGGCAATCCATTTCCCCATATAAACAATGGGGTGGGGGAGCGACACGGGGTCGCCGAATATAAGGTCGAGAATCCAACCAAGTGCCAGACTGAGCACTGTCAGGTTATCGTTCAGGAATATTGCTGTTTCGTCCATTCTCTTAAAGCGTTTATCAGTTTTTCGTTTTCCTCGCCTGTCTGCACGGCGATGCGGAAATGCCTTTCCGT
>CAVHWJ010000334.1:0-2792 GCA_963639565.1 uncultured Prevotella sp.
TCGTGCCGCTGCTCGTGCTCTTCGCCTTCGTGGAGTTCATGGGGAGTACGCCGAAGGTGTTGCAGACGGCGTTCACGGGGGCTGTGCTGCATTTCGGCACCGTTACCACCAACGCGCTCAACTTCGTGGAGTGGACAGGCGCGATAGTCGGTTGCCTGTTCTGTCTGCTGTGGTGCAAGGTGTTGAGGCTCAAATACACGCGGCTGCTCACGCTCGGCGTGGCTGCCATGGTGTGCTATCCCGTGATGATGTATTTCCTCATCGACCCGGGTCTGCCCATAGAGTATCTCTACGCCCCCACGTTCATCCGCTCTTTCGGCAACGCCATTTTCTTCTGTATGCTCACCATATACCTGGAGGAACTGATGCCGTTCCAGCATTTCTTCATGGGTCTCACCATGGCAGGGCTAATACGCAACGGTCCTGTGTCCACGATGTGCAGCGGACTTTACAGTTTCGCCCTGCGCCACCAAATGGCTGAGAATATGTCGCGCGGACTGCCTTACGACGCTTCGCAGCTCCTAATGATTAGCGTGCGCCAGCTCTACGGCGTGACCTGTCTTGTCGGCATCGCCGTCCTGTTCATTTTCCTCGTGTGGGACATACAGCCTGTGCGCAGTACGCTCAAGAAGATGCCGACGTGGAGTTTCGTTGGCAGGAAGATGAAGAAAGCGGAGGGATGATTTGTGCGGTACGGTTAAAATGATTACATTTGCGACATTCTTAAAACAAGTGTTCTTGGTAATAAGCTGTTGCAAATGAACATAACGCCGCCGCATACACACCGCCACACACAGGTCCGCTGCTCTGGCTCATCTACGGCATGGGCTATCTCCTCAACTCCCATTCCTACGTGGGTGTGTTCTGGGTTAGCTGCGTGTTCTATGCGGTGTCGTTCACGTTCGCCTACAAAACCTGTCGGTTGTATCTCGGCCGCAGAACGTCTGCCCTCGTCGTGGCGTTGCTTCCGGCGTTCATTTTCTTTCAGTCCCTCCACAACGAGGTGCTGTCGGAGGATTTCTGCATCACGTTCGTGTTTGTCTCCCTTTACTGCCTTTGCAGGGTGCAGAACGGTGTGGGTAAACGGCGGATGTTCTGGTATTCGTTCACGGTGGGTGTATGTATGGCGTGCAACCTTCTCATCAAGTGGAACTTCTTTTTCATGCTCGGCGGCGTAGCCTTGGCATTGCTCTTCGTGTCCGTCAGCCGCATGAAAACGCTCACGGCTCTGTGGGGCGGACTGCTCGGGATTGCCGCGCCAACCGTTCCCTTCTTGGCGTATTTCGCCTTGCAGGGAAATCTCGGGGCTTTCAAAAATAGCCGAAATGTTTGGATGTTGTCGTGAATAGATGTATTTTTGTAGGCAAAACGGAATATTATGGCATTAGCGATTAGTGGAATCCCGATGTTGACGGGTGACGAGGCTCTGGCTTTCAGGGAAAAGGCGGAGGAAGCTCTCAAGAGACGAGGGAGCGTGGATTTCTCAAGGCAGAGAGCCGAGATGAAGGCAATCTTGGCAAAGGCGAATTTCTAAAATCCGCACGATGGGCTTTTTGTCTGAAAAGGCGGTGTTCTCGCCATTGACAAAGGATATTTTGGAGAAATCCGCGTCGTTCTCATGTGGCAATGAGGACTTGGACGGATTTTTCCATTGTGATGCCGTGGCATACGCTGAGAATCTGTTCGGCAAGTCTTACTGCTACTATATGGAAGATTCCAAGTATGACTTGGTATGCGCTTTCACCGTTTCCAATGCAAGTATTTTCACCAAGTATTTGCCCAATTCAAGAAAGAAAAAGGTAGGCAAACATGTCCCTCATGTAAAGCAAGACTTGATATATCCGGCTGTCCTTATAGGAAGGTTGGGCATTTCCACCAAGTTCCAGCATCTGCATATAGGAACTGAGGTGATGGACTTTATCAAGTCTTGGTTTGTAGAACCTTACAACAAGACGGGATGCCGGTATTTGGTTGTTGATGCCTACAATGAAGACGTGCCGGTGTCTTTCTATAAGAAAAACGGGTTTGACTTTATGTTCAGCACTGAAGAACAGGAGAAAGGGTATCGGGGCATTGTGTCGGACGACCCTCTGAAAACTCGCCTAATGTATTTCGACTTGATTCTGATAAAGTGACACCGTGGGGTGTAACAGTTCTGCAATGTTACAGGGGGAGAAAACTATTCCGCTCTCTTCCAGTCCAGGAGACCTTTCCCTTCTTCGTCGAGTTCGATGCCCAGTCCGATGACCTGGCGTTTGTCAGCCTTGAACGGCTCCATATAGCGGCGGTCGAGGATTTGCCGGGTTGCGGCATCCTTGCCGCCGTTGTTCCTCAGTTTGAGTTCCAATACATAGATGTAGCGTGAAGTCTGCACAATCATGTCAATCCTGCCCGTGGAAATCATCTTCTCCACTTCCACTTTCATGCCTATTGCGTTGAAAATGGTGCTGATGATGAGGCGGTAACGCTCCTCCATGTCCATCGAGGCGAGCTTCTTGTTGCTATATGGCACGTCGGCTACGAGGGCTTTCAGTGCCTTCATTGACTCTTCGACGTTGCCTTTTTGAATCATCATAAGCAAGAGGCTCTGTGTGGAAACCACTTGTGACCGTGTGCGTAGCGTCAGAGCCGGCATTACAAGTTTGTTGAGAGCTTGCCTCACCTCTACGTTGGGAAATCCCAAGGTATATACTTCGTCCTCGAACCTCTTGATTGTGAGATAGCCCGACTGGTAGAGGAACAGTTCCGCGCCGCCGTCGCCCACGTCAGAGGTTTCCAGCGTGGTGCTGTCG
>CAVHWJ010000335.1:0-2781 GCA_963639565.1 uncultured Prevotella sp.
AACTCCAACAGATTAAGCGGAACCAGAACAAAAAGAAGGCTTACAGGAATGGAAAAGATTGACGAACTTACCTTATTGTACGAAATACTCCCTTTGCGATAGTCACCGACAAGTGCATTCAGCAGGGCATACCATGGCTTTATCGGCAACGAACCAATGCACTGCCAATCGCCCCTTTAAACGGAAGAGCCGTGGCGTTTAGAACATCTTTGTTCTCCAAATATTTTGACGAACCACTGATTTTTCTTATATTTGCATTCATAACAGTTAATCCTTAAATTGTTGCACGTGTGTTTGTTAGCACTAACAAAGCGCACAAGCCTTTAGGAGAAGCCGTTATATCCGCAACACCTTGGGCGTGTAGGGGATTTAGTAAATGACACGAAGCAATGACAATAAGAGAACGTAACAATTCCAACAGGATAAGAACCGTCTCGCTCTTCTCTGGAGCGGGCGGCATGGATATTGGCGCAATTATGGCCGGGGCGCATATCATTTTTGCCAACGACAAAATGAAAGAAGCGTGCATGTCGTATTCAACCAACATTGGCGACCATATCATAAACGGCGACATAAATTCGGTCATGGACAGACTTGACGAAATAGAAAATGTGGATATTGTCATTGGCGGTCCTCCGTGCCAAGGCTTTTCCGTTGCAGGGAAAATGGACGCGAATGACGAGAGGAGCCAACTGATTTGGAGTTACGTGAATGCGATCTCTAAGGTCAAGCCCAAAGCTTTCATCATGGAGAATGTAAAAGCCTTGGGGCAGCTCCAAAAGTGGAAACCGGTGAGAGAAAGACTGTTGTCGCAACTCCGTAATCTGGGGTATTCGGTGAATTTCATGATTCTCAACGCTTCTGACTATGACGTGCCGCAAGCGAGAGAAAGAATTTTCGTCATCGGAATAAAAGGCAACCGCAAAAAAGTGCCGGATTGGGAGGAAATGATAAAACGCTATTCCCACAAAGCCCCCACCGTGCGCGAGGCTCTGCAAGTATTGGACAAGGCAGGACACGGCAACAATTCCAGTACATGCAAAGCCAAGATAACACTTGCGGCAAACCCTATACTCCGCAAGTCGCCATACGCTGGAATGTTGTTTAACGGAATGGGCAGACCGACACGTATAGATGGGTACAGCGCGACATTGCCGGCTTCGATGGGAGGGAACAAAACGCCTATCATCGACGAGAAAGAACTGTATGAGAACTGCTCGCCGTGGATAGTGTCTTACCATGATGAAATAATGAAAGACGCGTCAAAGGCGGCATACAGGGAAGCACCGTCTTTTTTGAGAAGGATGACCGTGGAAGAAGCCGCCGTATTGCAGACATTCCCCATGGAATATGTATTCTGCGGTTCGCAGTCACTGAGATACACCCAGATAGGAAACGCAGTTCCATGCAACATGGCAAAGGCTGTCACGACAATGGTAATTGATGTTCTAAATGGCAACGAGAATGTGATTTTTGAACCCAAAGAACACGACATATTTGATTCTTGCAATGCAGAAAGTTGATAGAGAAAAGGCTGAAAAGGTACTCGAAACGGTCTGCGAAAAACCTGTTCACCAAGATGATGCCACAGGTATCTCGATAGACCAAATATTAAGGGGAAGCCACAAAACGTACAAATATGTGTTGGTCACGGCATTATTGGCGAAGAGCACCAACAAGGACATTGACATATTGAGCCTTCAGGCAAAAGACGATTCCGATGGAGCGTATGACGCAAGAAGCCTGTGCCATAAGGTGATAGTTCCTTTCGAGAGAAAGGTCTGTCCCAATAGCCTTGGCGGTTCAAACGAGCCATTCCTGAACAAGCCAGCCCGTTTTCCGCGGTTGGAAAAGACAAATGCGGTAAGGAGCGGCAACGATGCAGAAACCCTTGAAAGTCTGATAAAAATCCTGTCAGAAATCAAGACGAGCAAAGAAGCTCAGAAATATCTATCGTCTGCCTTGTACACCATGCAGAAAATCAGTAACGAAATAGAGGAAAAGTATTCCATACCCGACATGGAAATAGAAGATGAAGCAAACCCACAATTCATCTTGGATTACGTCAATGCACTCATTAAAGACTCTTTCGAGGGAGAAATGTGTCCTTTGGTCGCCGCAGCGATAGAACACATATACTATAGAGGTGAGAAGACGATTGTTCCGCACAAAGTCAATGAAAGCGGTGCGTCTTCAAAAGAAGTCGGAGACATAGACGTTTTTGACAATGCGGAGCAGCTGGTGTCCTCTATCGAAGTGAAAGACAAGGATTTCACCAAAGAAGATGTGGAACACGCCATTACAAAATTCGCACAGGCACGGGTTGAGAAAAGCCTTTTCATATTCGGCAAGCACGTCAGATTTGAGAAACATGACGTGTATGAGACGGCTGCCGCGCTTGGAAAGAAAGGATATTTCTGTTCGGTTGTTTCGATAATGGATTTCATGCGTATGCGTCTGTATTCCATGGATGGCGATGTCACAATCAGCAAACTGGCTCATCTGCTGCTGAAATACGCAAGACAGATAAACGCGAAAGACGACACTATCGAATGGATTAAAAAGTGTACGAAAGAATTTGCCATGTAAGGAATATGAATCTGTTTCTTCAAATATCCCAAAAGAGCCATACCTTATTACAAATACAATTATTACATTTGCAATAAAATAGGAAATATATGGAAACCAAGTCTATATTAAACCCTTTCGTGGTCGGCAAATACATCTCGCCGCATTACTTTTGCGACCGGGAAGCGGAAACCGCATTTCTCATCAAGCAAG
>CAVHWJ010000336.1:0-2770 GCA_963639565.1 uncultured Prevotella sp.
GCGGCGACGGCGACAACGTGGTGGTTGCCAGCCGCGCCCTGCTCGACGACTGCCGAGGCAACCTCGTGAAGCTACCCCGCGACCACGTGGCGGTGCTCAACGGTCTCAACGGCTACATCGTGGCGGAGCAGGGCAATGTCCTCCTCGTCTGCAAGAAGGAAGACTCCTCGGCTCTCATCAGGAAATACATCGCCCAAGTGCAGCTCGAAGAGGGCGACGAGTTTGTGTGAAATCAGTTCGCCGATGGCGAACCAATTGCAAATTCATCTTTGTTGGAAATCAAAACGGTGTCTACTGAAATTTGGAAAGGTCAGAGTGGGGCTTTGATGGGAATAAATGCCAGACTGTGCCAATGGTACCAGTCAGACGTTGAATGGGTACCAGTCGGGTACCAGTCAACGGACCAGTCGGGTACCAGTCAAAACGGTAAGTGTGTACCAGCCAGGACGGAGAACAACGGATTTTCGTCGAAATTCGACGAAAAAAAAGCTGGTTTTCGTCGAAAATCGGGAAAATCCGTCGAAATCATAGCGGTTTCCGTCTAAAATTCGACGGAAGACCGCGACATTATAGCGGATATTATAGCGGAAAATCCGACCAGTCTCCGCTATAATCGGACTGAAAATCGGACCGTTTTCGTCGAAATCCGACCAGTCTCCGCTATAATTCGACCGAAATCCGACCGCTTCAGACGAATCTTTTGAAATTGAGTTAAGTGACAAAACATTTTTATATGACAACAAAATTTGACATAATCAAGCTGAAAGCCCAGGCCGCGATTGGAAATACTGAGGCGATATATGAGCTGGGGTATAACTATCTATATGGTATAGGCGTTGAGCCGGACATTGAAAAAGCGCACGAATATCTTGAAAAGGCATCGAACAAAGGTTTCACGGCGGCAAAAGTTCTCGTAAGTAACGTGTTCGCTGACAATGGGCATTCCACAGAAATCAATGAGGTGTTTAAGGGGAAAGCGTATGAGGCAATAAAGAGCATCTGCCAAAACGCGGACAAAGGTGACCCGGAGGCGTTGTTGTTAAAAGCAATCGGGAAATTAGACGATGACACGGAAGACTACAGATTCTTTCGAGCCGTTGATGATTTGAAAAAGGCAAGCCAACAAGGTTATGCCCCGGCTTTATATGAATTAGGTCGCGTTTATCATTCCGCCAAACGAATATCGGGAAAGGAATCAGAAGGATTGTCCATGATACGACAGGCGGCAGACAAGGAATTCGTCCCTGCCATAAAATACATGATGTCCGTGTCACCCAAAGCTGTGTATGGCGTAATCAGGCGCATGGCTGAGAAACCCGATGCAGAAGGGGAAATCCTTCAAATGCTGGCACAATATTATCGTGAGGGAATTGTTGTAGAAAAGGACATTGACAAGAGCATCGACCTGTTGAAGAAATCTGCTGACAAAGGCTGCGGTTATGCCAGCAGCGACCTTGGGGTAATTTATGAACTCGGCAAATTCGGCGTTCAGAAGGATATAGACAAGGCGATTGCATATTTTGAGAAAGGCGTTTCGCAAGGTGATACTAATTGTATGCTTGAACTTGGCTTCCTTTTGGAACAGTCGGAAGACTGTCCCCATGATTACAAAAGGGCGTTTGAATTGTATAAGAATGCTTCGGAACTGAATAATCCCGGGGCATTCAACAATGTCGGGACTTGCTACAAGAAAGGTATCGGGACTGAACAAAATGCGGAAAAGGCTGTGGCTTGTTACGAAAAAGCCGTGGAAATGGGCAGTCCGGAGGCTTATTGGAACCTCTATTTGTATTATATGGATGGCGTCTGTGAGGAACGGAGCTACACGAAAGCCGTGGAATGGCTAAGGAAAGGCGACGAAGCGGGACTTTTGCAATGTACATACCAACTTTCGCTGCACATTATGAATGGTGACGGAATTGAGAAGAATCCCCAAAGCTATTTCCATTATGTTCAAAAGGCGGCTTTGGGCGGATATAAAAACGCTTTCGTCAGTCTTGGTAATTGCTATCGCCATGGAATTGGAACGGAGCCAAACGGAAACATGGCATTTGACTGGTATAAAAAAGCGGCGGAGTTTTCGTTGGAAGGTCTGTCGATGTTAGGCCAGTGCTATACATACGGCATAGGCACGCAAAGAGACGACAAGAAAGCTTTTGAAATCTACAAGAAAGCGGCGGAAGAGGGTTCTGCCCAAGCCCAATTTGATTTGGCGATTTGTTATCGTCATGGCGAAGGTGTAGAGACGAACCCTCGCTTGGCGATAGAATGGTATCAAAAGGCGGCAGACCAGGGGCATGGCGACGCTTTATGTAATCTCGGCATTATGTATGAGGCTGGTATCGGGGTGGAGAGAAACCTTCCTGCTGCATTTGGCTTTTACAGGAAATCCGCTGAGGCTGGATCCGTGCAGGGGCAATTCTGCCTTGGCGCGGCATATTTTTCAGGAAAGGGTACAGGGCAAGACTATCAGGAAGCCGTCAAGTGGTTTACGTTGGCTGCCGAAAAAGGAGAACCGGACTCCATGTATCATCTTGCCTTTTGCTATAACGACGGTTTGGGGGTGGAAAAAGACCCCAAGATTGCCACGTCGCTCCTGTGCGCCGCAGCGGAAAGGGGCTTTCAGCCGGCCATTGACATAATAAACAAGAATAAGGCATCGAGATAATTCGCTAAACATTGGACATTATGAATGAAACACTCATAGACAGACTGAAGGGAACGATATACGGACAGGCAATCGGGGATGCGCTCGGACTGGGAACGGAGG
>CAVHWJ010000337.1:0-2751 GCA_963639565.1 uncultured Prevotella sp.
ACAGCCGAGGGCTTCGTGCTGGCTGTCGCTGAGGGCGAGGCCGACATCACCGCCGAAGCGGCTGACGGCAGCGGCATAAAGGCCATGTGCCACGTTACGGTGGAGAAGGAGCAGACACCTGTCGTCCCCATTGTCGGAATAAACTTTGAGGAGTCGCCCGTGACCATTGCCAAGGGCGAGACGAAGACGCTGAAGGTTGTCTTCACCCCCGAGGACGCAACAAACAAGCAGTTGGAATGGGCTTCCGCCAAACCGGCAGTGGTAGAGGTGGACCAGGAGGGCAACATCCTTGGCGTGAGCGAGGGCAAGTCTATTGTCTCCGCCAAGACAACCGACGGTTCCGACCTGACAATCAACTGCGTGGTGACTGTTACCAGTGCCTCCGGCGTGGGTTATATATCCATGGGCGACGTTAAGCTGGTTCTCCGCAAGCGTCACCTCACGGTGATAGGTCTCTCTGACACCGACACCGTAAAGGTTGTGAACGCCTTGGGCTTCACGGTGTATGAGGGAACAGACCACGAGATAGAACTCACCGCCGCCGGCCTTTACATCGTCAAGGCCAAGGGCAAGACGTTGAAGGTTAGTGTGAAGTAAAAACCGCAGGGCTTTCAATCCCCTCACTCTCTGATATTTCCGCAAGGTTCACAAGTTAGTGGTTCACTGGCTTGTGAACCTTGTGGTTTTTTTGTTGGAGTCAATACAAAAGGGTATAAACAAAAAAACGCCTCGCACGATTTGAGCATTGTTAAGGGGCTTGGCGAGGACTGACGCTGCAAGGATACAAATTATCTTTGGAAATGTTCGGCTATGGCTTGACGAAAGATAACACGGTATGTCAGTTGAGTTGATTGACATAATTCGCTAATTTCAGAATGTTCTCGTTTGAGGGCTTTTCAACCTCCGAATAATGAACCTCGCCCTTGATGTCGGCAAAATACGACATATTCTCCGCCCCGACCTCAAGGCACACCTGGTCTTTTACGTTGCTCCATACGATAGTGATCGTGCCGTTGGGGTTGGGCATCACGTCATCGACCTTTGCAACGGATATGGCTTCGCTCCCGACTATCGCCTTGGCATGGGCTATCGAGGAGGGAAGAACGGCAACGGCGCCGTAGCCGTCCCAGTTGCTTTCCAGTTCAGCCAAAGCCATAATGTCTTTCAACACAGTCTGTTTGTCGGCGGCTGCGTTTTCCTTGGCGGAAGTGCCGGCCTTGGCGTTGAACTGACTGATAAACAGCTCTATTCCGGTCTTTACAATGTCGTTGATGCTGATGTTGCTTCTCTTTGAAATGTCGGCAACATCATTATACAGAGCATTGTCCAGCGCAACATAGTTCATAACAATCGTTTTTTATGTCATTCTCTAATTCACCGCAAATATAGCTGATGTTTGCGAAACCGCAAAGGAATCGGGGGATAAACTTATAGTTCTCTTGCGTAATGGGGCTATACTCAGACGCAGCGATAAACTGCCAATCTTCCTCAACCTCAAACATTTCCTCAAGGTTCACAAGTTAGTGGTTCACTGGCTTGTGAACCTTGTGGTTTTTCAAGAACGCCCTTTTGGAAAAGGAAATCATCACGCTGAAAAAGGACGGCGCATATCTTGCCGACAGGGTTTTTGAAATGTGGTTCAAGAGGGAATTTATGTAAGGGGCGGCGGTCATGCGAACAGGTCATCCATGGTGACTTGCGCTTGCGCCAAGGCGGAATACTGTGTGGGGCGTACGCCGAAAGTGGTAATCATCGTGGGGATGATGCCGCTCTTCACGCCGGTCTCCGCCACAAAGTCCGCCATGCGGTTACGGATGCGCATATCCTCTTCCTTGGTTATGGTGTAAGGCATCTGCGAATACTTTATTTCGCACAGGTTCACCAGGTTGTCGGCGCGTTCTATCAGCAAGTCGATTTGGGCGGCGGGCTTGGAGACCCTGCTCCGCCAGGAATAATATTCGGTGTGGATTTGGTCGATGCCAAGGAAACGCTTGATTTGGGGGATATGCAGCATACAGACACGCTCAAAAGCCAGTCCATACCAAGTGTTCTGCCGTGGCTTGCCCATCAGATGAGTCCAAAACCCCGCGTCCGTCGTGCCGGGGTGGCAAAACGTCATATAGAATAAGGTATAGAGGTCGGTGAGCTGATAAATCTGGTCTTTCTGCTTGATTTTCCTGTCGCGCGTGTTATACCCCCTTATGAAATCGCAGTTCATCAGTTCCTGAAGGACTTTCGTCAAAGTCCCCCCGGATTTCAGTTTCAGCTTCTCCGCAATCTCCTTCCTCGTCATGCCCTGCCGGCAAGAAGCCAACGCCTCAATCACCCGCATATAAACCTCGGAGTTGCGGAACAGCGAGGAATAGAGCCGTCCGTATTCGCGCTTTAGTTCGGCGTGGGGGGCGAAAAACAGCCTGTCCACGTTGCCCTCCACTCCCTGTTTCTTGTCGAGCAGACTGAGGTAATAAGGCACGCCGCCGAGAATGGTGTATATCTGAAGTATGGAAAGGCGGTTCCACGGGAAACCGTTGGCTTGCAGCATCTGTTCCGTTTCGCCGAGCGTGAAAGGGGCAAGATACATTTCGTGCGTTATCCTGTTGTGGAGACCGCCGTGGCTGTCAATCAGGTTGGCGATCATCCACGACGTTGCGCTGCCGCATACCACCAGCATTATTTCGCTCTGATAAGCCGCCCAGCCGTTCCAGAAATGCTCAAACGCCTGTTGGAAACCCGACTTCGGCGTGTCGAGGC
>CAVHWJ010000338.1:0-2746 GCA_963639565.1 uncultured Prevotella sp.
GAACCGACCCCCTTTTGTTATCTGTATATGTCAAATCACGCGGTTTACATCATGCCGCCCATGCCCTGGCCGCCCATAGGCATCTGGGCCTTTTCCTCGGGTTTGTCCACGATGAGACATTCCGTAGTGAGGAACATTCCGGCGATTGAAGCGGCGTTCTCGAGAGCCACGCGTGCAACCTTTGCAGGGTCTACCACTCCGGCAGCGCGCAAATCCTCGTAAACATCCTTGCGGGCGTTGTAACCGAAGTCGCCCTCGCCCTCGCGAACCTTCTGCACCACGACAGCACCTTCGCCGCCGGCGTTGCGCACAATCTGACGAAGCGGCTCCTCAATGGCGCGCTCCACGATGTTCACGCCGGTCTGCTCGTCGGCGTTCTCGCCCTTCACGCCTTTCAGAGTTTCAAGAGCGCGGATGTAAGTGGTTCCGCCGCCTACCACGATGCCTTCCTCGATAGCGGCACGTGTAGCGCAGAGAGCGTCGTCCACGCGGTCCTTCTTCTCCTTCATCTCAACCTCGCTGTTGGCGCCCACGTAGAGCACTGCCACGCCGCCCGACATCTTGGCGAGACGCTCCTGGAGCTTCTCCTTGTCGTAAGAGCTTGTGGTGTTGGCAATCTCGTTCTTGATCTGTGCCACGCGGTCAGCGATAAGCTCCTTCTTTCCTGCGCCGTTCACGATAGTGGTGTTGTCCTTTGAAACTGTCACCTTCTCGCAAGTGCCGAGCATTTCGAGAGTTGCCTGTTCGAGCTTCAGGCCCTTCTCCTCGCTGACCACCACGCCGCCTGTCAATACGGCGATGTCCTCGAGCATTGCCTTGCGGCGGTCGCCGAAGCCCGGAGCCTTCACGGCGCAAATCTTCAGGCCGCCACGCAGACGGTTCACAACCAGTGTTGTCAATGCCTCAGAATCCACGTCCTCAGCGATAACGAGCAGCGGACGTCCGCTCTCTGCCGCCGGCTGGAGGATAGGCAGGAAATCCTTGATGTTGCTAATCTTCTTGTCGTAGATAAGGATATAGGGGTTGTCCATCACGCACTCCATCTTGTCGGAGTCGGTAACGAAATATCCGCTCAGATAACCGCGGTCGAACTGCATACCCTCAACCACGTTGATGTATGTGTCGCGGCTCTTGCTCTCCTCAATCGTGATAACGCCGTCCTTGCTCACCTTGCGCATCGCGTCGGCGATGAGCTTTCCGATTTCGGGGTCGTTGTTCGCGCTCACCGTTGCCACCTGCTCAATCTTGTCGTAGTTGTCGCCCACAATCTCGGCGTTCTCCTTGATGTAGTCCACCACGGCGTTCACGGCCTTGTCGATACCGCGCTTCAGGTCGAGGGGGTTAGCCCCTGCCGTAACGTTCTTCAGGCCCTCGGTAACGATAGCCTGGGTGAGGATTGTTGCTGTCGTCGTTCCGTCGCCGGCATCGTCGCCGGTCTTGCTTGCCACGCTCTTCACGAGCTGTGCGCCGGTGTTCTGGAACTTGTCCTCCAGCTCAATCTCCTTTGCCACGGTAACGCCGTCCTTGGTAATCTGCGGCGCGCCGAATTTCTTCTCTATCACCACGTTGCGGCCCTTCGGACCGAGTGTCACCTTTACTGCGTTAGCCAACTGGTCCACGCCCTGCTTCAGCAAGTCGCGTGCATCTACATCAAACTTTATGTCTTTTGCCATGATTGTATCTCCTTGTTTTCTTGTTTTAGTCTTACGGTAAAAACCTTATTTTGTGATTACTGCCAACACGTCGTTCTGGCGCATCATCAGATATTTGCAGCCTTCATACTCAAGCTCCGTTCCGGAATACTTGCCGTAGAGAACCTCGTCACCGGCCTTGAGAACCATCTCCTCGTCCTTGGTGCCGTTTCCCGTGGCAACCACCTTACCATGCAAAGGCTTCTCTTTTGCTGTGTCAGGAATGATAATTCCACCCACCTTCTCCTCTGCGGGAGCCGGCTCAATCAAAACTCTGTCTGCTAATGGTTTGATATTCATAATCGTATGTTTTAATTTGTTTATACTGTTTCGCCGCCCTCTTTTTCTTCGGGCGTTCAACCATGAATATACGAAAAGCGTGCCAAATGTCCCGTAACGACATTTTGGCACACCCCTCACGTGACTGATTGTCACATTACGCATGATAACGCCCCTCGCGGTCACGCCCACTTGAAGACGGCATCGCCAGCCCCGAGTTCAAAATGCCTCTTGGCAATCCCCAAATCCATTGCGGTGTAGCCGAAAAGGGAGAACCGCTTTCGTGCAGCCACCGTTTCCGTGCCGTCGCTGTCTTTGCCCTTGTATTCAAAAAAGAATTTCTGCTGGTTCATCGCCGTGGGCGCGAGCAGTGCCGCCTCAACGCCGCGTCGGAACCATGCCGGGGTCTTGTCGGAAGCGTCGCTCACCTCCTCCACCGTCTTTATCTTGTGCCGCGCGCCCTGCGTCTTGCCGTAGCCGAGGGCTATGAAGCAAGCCACTTTCTCGCCTTCCGCCAATGTGAATGTGTCAGCCGTCTTGCTGTATGTCAGCCCCACCCAACAGGTGTTCAGTCCGAGTGTCTGGGCGAAGAGCACGATTTCCTCGCCGTAGTAGCCCACCGTCATGTCGAGTTCCTTCGACTTTCTCCCTGCCATCACGATATAGTTTGAAACGCCGCGGAACACGCCATACGACTTGATGCCCTTGAACGCCCGTGGCTCGTCGGTCACGAGCTGCACGTGCAGTCCGCTTTCCCCGTTCACCTTTTGTATCTT
>CAVHWJ010000339.1:0-2742 GCA_963639565.1 uncultured Prevotella sp.
AAGATACAGGAAAAGACGCCGGCGTTCACCACGATAGAGAGCGCAAGCGTGCCGACAAGGCCGGCAGGGCCTAAGCGCATGATTGGCGGCTTTGCCATGATGATGTTATACGCCGTCGTTTTGTCTGTATATTATCTCAGGAAGTATATATGCTGATAATCCTCTTTGTAGTGATGCTGACAATCATGGTGAATACTCTGTTTTCGGAGAATTTGCCGCGGAGATACCACAGCTGGCTGCTGTGGTTCTATGTCGTCGTGTTCGTCGCAATCTCCGTGACGCGCCCCACGTCGTATGTCAGCGACTACAAGAACTACGAACAGTATTTTTATTCTTTCGACAATAAGATAACGAAGCTCACCGTAGAGCAGACCTTTCTTATAATCTCGGAGTTCGTTTACCGCCATGGCGGCACGATGAAAGCCGTGATATACATTTTCGCCTTTATCTCCATTCCGCTGAAACTTTATGCGGTTAGGAAGATGACGGACGAGACCTGTTTCCTGCTCTCAATCCTTGTGTACGCCAGCAACTATTTCATGCTCCACGACTGTGAGCAGATACGACTTGCGGCGGGTATGGCGTTCGGCATGTACGCGTTGTATCTCAGGGTTGAAAGGAAATCGGCGTGGCTGGTAAGCGGACTGCTGTGCTTGGGCGTGGCTTTCCACCACACATTGGCGACACTCGCCCTGCCGTTGCTCATCTGTCCCACGGACTTGTCGGCAAGATACAAGAAAGTGCTCGCCGTCATTGTCCCTGTCAGCATACTCCTGTGGATAGCGCACATCAATATAATAACGTCGCTCCCCATTCCATACATCGAGCAGAAACTGAGGCTCTATGAGCTTGCTATCGCAAACGGCCAGCACCCCGACGTCAGGGTAATCAACGTCATGGTGCTGTTCAGGATAGCCCTGTTCTATTATGTGATTTACTATTATGACGTGATAAAGCCGCACATCAAGGCGTTGCCGGTGCTGCTGATTTGCGACTGCTTATCGTTGGCGGCATGGTTCGGACTTAGCGAGATGTCGGTTATCGCAGTGCGTATATCCCAGTTGTTCGGCTTTGTGGAGATAATACTGTTCGCGAGCGTGTATTACACCATACGTCCGGCATGGTGCGGCAAGGCGATAGTGATGCTTCTCGCCACCTATTTCTTCGCCCAGAACTATGCCTACAACCAGTTCGGATTCAGATAATGCAAAGAAGCCCATGACAAAGATACTCTATGTTATAACGTTGTATGGATGCAGTCTTGAAGCCTCTGCGGCGTTCAGGACGCTGCTTCTCGGACACAAGGATATTTATAAGGATATTTTTGTCTACGACAATTCCCCTGAAACCGGAACGACGGGGATTGACGTGGGGCGGTATGTAGGCGACACCGGCAACGGAGGCTTGGGCAAGGCATACAACGCCGCTTGCAGATACGCAAGGCAGGAAGGCTACGGCTGGCTGCTGCTGATGGACCAGGACACGTATTTCCCCGACGGTGCGGTGAGCAGCTACGTTAAGGCGGCGGAAGAGCATCCGCAGTTCCAGATGATTGTTCCGCGCCACGTCATTGAAAACGGAAAATACCTTTCCCCCACGCCATACAGGATGCACACCTCGCATATCTGCGAGAGTGCGCCCACGGGGGCGGTGAAATTCCGTGACGCGTCGCCGATAAACAGCGGAATAATGGTCACAGTGGAGTCCTTTATGCGTGTCGGCGGATATGACGAGAATATATGGCTTGACTTTTCCGACATCGCCTTTATCGAGAAATACCAAAAGACATATCCGGAGTTTTATGTAATGGAAGACGTGGTGTGCCGGCAGACGTTCTCGGCTCTTGAAGAAGACAAGGAGAAAGTTTACCGCCGCTTCTGCGTCTATCTGGAGTGCGCCCGCAATTTCAGGAAAGGCACGTCCGGCAATTCCCTGTCATTGACTGTCACCACGTTGCGCCCCACGTTGTCAAGGACAATAAAGGAGCGCACGCTGAGATACCTTCGGGCGTATTGGAGTTACTATTTACTAAACAAGAAAAACAGGAATGTGTAAGATACATAGCGTTACGGTGCTGATGTCCACCTACAACGGCGACAGGTACATCCGCGAGCAGATAGACAGCATACTGAACCAGAAAGGCGTGAAGGTAAATCTCGTGGTCAGGGACGACGGGTCGAAAGACTCCACGCTTGACATACTGGAAGAGTATAAGGCGAAGGGGCTGCTTACGTATTACACCGGCGGCAACCTGGGTCCGCAGCGCAGTTTCATGCACCTGTTGCAGAACGCCGCGGATGACGAATACTATGCCTTTGCCGACCAGGACGACTTTTGGTTGGAAGACAAACTCCAATCCGCCGTTGAGAGTCTGCAAGGGCATGAAGACGAACCGGCCTTGTATTTCTGTCAGACCCAACTGACTGACGCTGATTTGACACCCAAGCCGAGTGTCTTGATACATCCGCGCCTGACGTTCGGCGAGAGCCTGGTTTATAAGTTCATCGGTGGCTGCACAATGGTGCTCAACCGTCAGCTTAGGATGAAAATAGGCACCGCAATGCCAAATGTTATGCCCATGCACGACATCTGGATTTATTCAATAGCACAGGCGATAGGGGCGTACATATATTTTGACAAGACCCCACACATCCTTTACCGGCAGCACGCGTCGAACGCGGTGGGGCAGGGGCAGGGTCTCGTCTATGAATGGAAAGAAAGGCTGCACCGCTTCGTGTCGCA
>CAVHWJ010000340.1:0-2725 GCA_963639565.1 uncultured Prevotella sp.
CATTTCCTCCTGCACCGAATTGCCGTTCGGCTGTATCTGCCAACCGTGGTAGTTCGTGCCGTCGTAGCTCAAGTATATAAAGTATCTCTGCATCAGGATTATCCGTGTCTTATCTGTTTCGTGACTGCAAAATTACTCCTAATATGGGGATTATCAAAGGGGAAACAGAAAAAAACTTGCGTTCGCCGCCCTGCCCTGCCAATCTATCTCACTGAGTTATACATTTAAGATTTTACGCAAAACATCGGCATCGGAACTGTAAGTCTTGTCCATAAGATACTTTAGCACCCTTTTCAAGGCCACAACCTCAGGCGCACCCTTGATTGCGACAAAAAGCCCCCTAAACCTCTCATCCTTATTTGAAGAAACCTTCTTCGCCTCCATTGTAAATCCCTTCAAGTCAGACGGAATACCGAAATCTTCAGTCTTGACGCCTACCGCCTCCGCATTATCCAATATGAACCTGTCTATTGCCGGCTTCACCGTTATTAGATAATGTGGCAACGTCTTGTGTTTGAACAAAGCCAAATGTGCCGCCGACGCAATCTCATCACATTCTCCTATGTAACCAAGTTCTACTTTATCCCTGTCTATAATCCCGACCGCGAACCTGTCAGAGAATTTCCCTTTCAGTGTCCCTACTACTTTAGAACAACAATGCTGATGATTAACAGTTCCGTTCAGCAGATATTGCATCAGGTTTGTGTCCACGAAACATTCCGGGATAACATTCGGATAATCCAGCCTCATACGTATGCCTCAAAATTAAAGAACAAATCAACTCCGTTGTCGTACACTTCCGAAGCCTCCTCCTCTGACAAAGCCCGCACGTCGTACACCCCCTCCTCCGAAACAGGATAAGTGAAATAAACTTTCATCTTGGGCGGCCTTATCTTGAGCAGCTGGTTCAACACATACGGACTGTGGGTAGCCACAAACAACACGTCCTCCCTATCGCCGTCCACGACAGAATCCAACAGCCAATTCACCAACTGGCATTGGGTAATGGGATAGAGGTTGTCTTCAGGCTCTTCCAAAAACATTTCATTATGCTCATTGTCAAGGAAATTATGGGCGCAAGCGACAAATCTCTCAGCCTCATCTTCATCCGAAAACATAAAATCCACGCCCTCTATGCTCTTCACGATACCGGCGGCATGATTGTCCGTGGTTGTGACCGTCTTGCGATAGATTGCGGAAAGCAGACTTTTCCGGGCTTCCCTTTCCTCGTAGCTTAAAGGAGAACCGCCTTTGGGGAACGACAGGCACTTGCGCAGATAATCCAAATGAACCACCAACGGGGTCAGCGACTGCACGCCGCTGGAACTTTCCGTCAGCCGTATCACATTGCCGTTTTTCAATTTCACACGGTCGGAGTTCGTCACAGGGTCGAAAACATAAGAAATGCCAAGTCCCAAGATATTTTCCTCCGTTTTAAGATGCTTGCGGGCTACATTCCAATCGCCCATGAAATCAAGCAGGTTGTCGTATTCCAGCGACAGTTTGCTCCATGCCGGTATGGCAGCCACCAAATTCCTGTCTGAAGGAACGTAAGAAACCTTTGCGCGCTTATAGCTCCACCGCGAATCTCCCCATTGAAAAGCGAACTGTTTAACTTTCTGGCTATACGAGAAGGTCATATACTTTGCGGCATATTCGATATACGTGTCCGGCGACAAATAGCTTTGCATCTTGTAATACGACAACAGTTCCGTAAGAAACTTATCGGAGTTTTTATACTCATCGGCAGACTGCGCCAGTTCTATGCGCTTTTCAACCCATGCACAATAGCAGGCAATCTTCAAGACACAGCTTTTGCCTGAGCTTTGAAGACCTATGATAAGGTTCACTTGGTCTATATCTACACTCGCATTTCTCAGCGGTCCGAAATTACGGATTACAAGATGTTTCATTACGCCTTATTATTATCAAAGTTAGCACTTGCAAATTTAGACAAAAATCCAGAGATTTTCAAAACGGCGGCGTAAAAATCCAAACAGCGGAGCATCGGCTTTCGATAATTTTGCCTAATTTTGTAGGCGAAAAGAGAACGCGTGACCATAATTAAAGCAGGAGAACGGCATGAAGTTATATTACGAGAAATACATCAGGTTTGACTGGGCGATGAAACGCCTGTTGCGCAACAAGGCGAACCACGCCGTGCTGGAGGGACTGCTCTTTTCCCTCATCGGCAAGAAGATGTATGAATGAATTTTCGGATTTCTATACCCACATGACACTTTCGGAGTGGAATAAAACAGTAAAGAAATACCTTAGCGACAAGTAACGATGAAAGGTAGCTATTCGGCAATAGCGTTTGGCTGCAATTTATGGCAATTCGGCACGCAATGGCAGACGCGGACGGCACGTTACCTTTCAGTACCCTGTGCGGAGTACTGCACTATCCGTAACGGAGTACAGCAGTACTCCATGCGGATTACTCCAGTACTTGATAAATCAACCGGCAGTACTGGAGTACTTGGAAACGGATTTGCAGTACTCCAACACTTGATTTTCCGACGCCAGTTCTCAAGAATCTGGCACATGATTATACAAACGCCAAGGTTTTGAATGAGGTTCAATGAAAGAATGGAACATTAAACATCCCGTTCTTTTTCTATCGTGTATCGTTGATATTTGGTTAGCCCTTGCCACGGGCTTTGTCGGGTGAGCCACTTTAACAATAAAAAGAAATAGCATTATGGCACAAATGAAATTGATACCA
>CAVHWJ010000341.1:0-2718 GCA_963639565.1 uncultured Prevotella sp.
ACCCCAAGCAACTGCTCGACATCATGCGCCATGCCTGCAAGGACAAGAAGGAGCATGACCCGCAGCTTTGCGCCGCCCTCAACAAGGCTACTGCCGACGGCCGGCACATGGAGCATTACAGTGACTTGCTACAAGAGGCCATCAACAGCATCGTGAGCATCAAGGAAGAGAGCGACATCGACAGTCTGTTCTCCGTTGGCGAGACTACCGCCCTGCGAGGAGAGATAAAAGGACTGGACGATTTTGAGTTGATAACATTCTTAATCATTCGCAAGCCATGATAGTATTTCCCAAAAGTACGCTTGTGGGCAAGCCTGTTCCCAAGAGTGCTTTTTACCGCAACATGGAGGTGAACGCAAAGGTGAAGCAGCGGTTTGTGGACGATGTGGCAAGCATCACTTGGACGGCGAAGATTGCGCCCTCGACGATCAATGTGGCGGATGGTAAGACGGTGCATGAGATAGTGGTGTTCCACTTTGTGCTGAAGGCGGAGGACACGCCCGACGACGTGTTTCTCGCCATCGACCGGCAGATGCCGCGCCATGTGGTGTTTCTCCTGCAATACGGCGACCGCTACCGGCTGTTGCTCAACTACAAGGAGTGGGCTGACGCAGCGAAGGGTACGTTCAACATCGTCAAGACGTTCCGCACGGGATGGCTGCCAGAGGAGGCTCTCTCGCTGACAATCGACGGCGACACGATGGACCGTATCTATGAGCGCATGGCTGGCGACATATCGGGCTTCGGCACCGCCAACGCCGCCGACACCAGGCGCGTCATTGCCCTGCAAGACGACATCAGAAGCAAGCAGCGGCAAGCGGAAGCCTTGCAAAAGAAGGTGAGGGCGGAGAAACGCTTCGCGCGGCAGATGGAACTCAACACCGAGGCGCGCGCCCTGAAACAGGAGATTGCTGCGCTCACCGCGCAACTCAACGAACTGACAAAACAATAACAAAACAACATATCATAACTATGGCAAACAAACCGGAACATATTGAACGACTGTCGGCAGACGGGGCGCGGATCAACCTCGACGCGCTCTACCGCATTGCGCCAAGCGCGTTCACCGAGGCGGCTGACCCCGAGACGGGTGCCGTGCGCCGCATGGTGGACTTCGACGCGCTGCGGCAGCTCCTCGGCGAGGACAACGTGGCGGACAGCGACGGGGAGATGTACTCCTTCACATGGGTGGGCAAACGGGCGGCGCGCGCCGAGGCGGCACGACCCACAGACAAGACGCTGCGCCCCGTGCCGGAGGACTCGCTCGACTGGGACACGACGAAGAACATCTACATAGAGGGCGACAATCTCGAAGTGCTCAAACTGCTGCAACGCTCCTATATGGGACGCGTGAAGATGATTTACATCGACCCACCATACAACACGGGAAGTGACTTCGTTTATCACGACGACTTCCGCCGCTCCGCCGCCGAGGAAGACCTTGAAGCCGGCAATGTGGACGAGTTGGGCAACCGCTTCCGCAAGAACACCGACACCAACGGCAAGTTCCACTCCGACTGGTGCTCCATGATTTACTCGCGGCTGCTCGTGGCACGTTCGCTGCTGACGGAGGACGGGGTGATATTCATTTCCATAGATGATAATGAGGTGGAGAACCTTCGGAAGATTTGTGATGAGATTCTTGGAGAGGCGAATTTTGTTGCTACGCTCGTTTGGGAGAAAAAATACACTATTGCCAACGACGCTAAATTTTTCTCTGATAACCACGACTATATAATATGCGTTTCAAAAAACATCAACTCTTTTTCAATAGGAAAATTACCTCGTACAGTAGAGATGAATGCCGCCTATAAAAATCCTGACAATCATCCGAAAGGGCCGTGGAAAGCGACTCCACTTCACGCAAGAAGCGGCTCTGCAAATACTGCCAATTTCTCCTACACTTTTAAGAATGGTGTTACATTTACGCCCCCAACAGGTACTTTCCCACGCTATAGTCCGGAAGCACTCCGAAAAATGGAAGACAATAACGAGATATGGTTTGGCAAAGATGGGAAATCAATACCATCGCGTAAAACTTTCTTGAGCGAATTGAAGAACGAAGGTGTTGTACCACGAACCATAATACCATTTACGGAAGGTGGGCATAATCATGAAGCCGATGAGGATGTAAAAGAATTAATGTCTCAAAAAGTATTCACAAGCCCCAAGCCAGTTCGGTTGATTAAGCATTTGCTTACGGTTGGAAATACAAAAGAAGACTGCCTAATTCTCGATTTCTTCTCTGGCTCTTCTACAACCGCCCACGCCGTTATGCAGCTCAATGCCGAAGACGGAGGAAACCGCAAGTTCATCATGGTGCAGCTTCCCGAAGAGACGGCAGAGGACAGCGAGGCACGAAAAGCCGGCTACAAAAACATCTGCGAAATCGGCAAAGAAAGAATAAGGAGAGCCGGCGCGAAGATACGGAAAGAACTGGAAAGCAAGCAAATGGAATTGTTTACAAATGTTAATGGGGGGGTAAAACCGCACCCATTGACACCGGTTTCCGCGTGTTCCGCTTAGACGAGAGCAACTTCGGGAACGTGAGCCTTGCGCCCAAGGACTACGACCAGGGGCAGCTCGACCTCTTCGCCGACAACATCAAGGCAGACCGCACGGAACTTGACCTGCTCTTCGGCGCGATGCTCTCGTGGGGCGTTACGCTCGACCTGCCCATGCAGACGCAGGAGGTGGACGGTTGCCGGATTTACACCG
>CAVHWJ010000342.1:0-2718 GCA_963639565.1 uncultured Prevotella sp.
CTCGACTTGCCCACGTTGCTTCGTCCGATGAAAGCGTACTCGAACTTGTTGTCGCCGGGACACTGCGACAGCGTTGCGCTGCTGATTGTAAATTCAGATTTCTTTATTTCCATTGTTTCTTTTGTTTTCGATTTTATAAGTTGATGTTCCTTGGCAAATGCCCGAACCGCAAAAAGTTGTCCGGAATACATCGTGCCATTATATTTCCGTTATTTTATTGAGCTTTTCTTTCAAGTCCAACACAAAGTTCCTTGAAGCTGAACGCATATTGCCGAAATGGTTGTCGCTTTCAAGGCTTGCTATAAAGTCGTGGACGTTCTGACACTCAGAATAGAGCGACATTGCCTCAGAACGAACCAATGTTATAAGCGAGGCGACATTGAAAATCAGCCGTGTGTCGTCGTGTACGTAAGGCGCGACCAATGACAGGTATTTTGAACCCTCTTTTGTCTCGTCAATATGCCTGAACAGATTGACGGTCTCGTTGTTTATCTGCTGCTTTTTTGAACGAATCAACGTCGCTTCAATGAGCCAATACCTGTCGTTGTTGTATATCTCTATGTCGCCGATATTCCCCGGCGCATGGGAATAGGGGATTCCCGCTTCGTCACAGATGTAGTTGGGCTTGTAGATGAATTTGTCCCCGAAATACGTGTATGCGTAGAGCGTAAGCAAAAACTCGAACTTCACCGGGTCTTGGATAAACCAGAAGCAATCCTTGCCGTTTTTGTCGCCGCGTGACACCTTCAACAAAGACTGTTTCAAAGTTTCCTGTGTCAAGCCGTATGATTCGATTATCTTAGGTATCTTCTGATTGTATTCTGCGGTAGAATGGTCTGTCTTTTCCCTATGCGACAATACGAGGCTTTCCAATCCCTCGTCAAATGCCCCTAACTGCTCGAAATATAGCTTTGGACTCTCCTTCGCCTCATTTGACACCGTGAATTTCCGGGCTTTCAATGCCTTGTATAACCCCATTCTGTTTTCGTTAGGAGACATTACAAGCACACCTTGACTTTCTATTGTGATAAACCCTGTCAGTTGCAAGACGCGGAAAACAGTGTTCCCGTAGTCACTAAACGCAGACTGTCGGTTCGCTATTTTCGCATGGTCGGTCACATGACTGTCGTATTTGATAAGAACCAATTCGTATGCCTTGGCAGCGTCATCGCCGACCTTGTTTTCCTGTAACAGGTTCAAGAACTCATCCACGTTTCCGTCGTCAGAGAAAAGTCCGACATTGAACTGGTTTATCGAAAGCCTATGCCCCTTTTCCTTTAGTTTTATTATGGAGTCAATGATAAACTCGAAAAAGTTAAAGTCGTTAAGCACCCGCCTGTATGGAGACCTCCTCCAAAAGCGCATGCTCTGCACGGCAAACGCTTCCGACAGGGTAATCCTGCCGTTCACCAACGCTTTCGCTACGGGAGACAGCAAGAGCGGCTCTTGGTATTGTGCGTAAATAAATCCAAACTCCGACAGGGTTTTCAGATACCTTGTAAACGCTGCCTGATAGCCGGTAGGGTAGCCCCATTCATTGTTATGGGAGCAGTTCGTCTTTATCCAGTCAAACAGAACTTCTTTTGTCAATTCGTCATTTGCCAATTTGCCTGTGGTGACAACATCATCAAGATACAGCTGGGCGTAAACGTCCAAAATGCCGTTGTCATCCAAAACCTCGCCTTCATGTTTTGCGAATGATTTTAGGATGCCCTCGTATCTTTCGGGATTTCTTACCGCTACTTCAAGAGCCATTTGCTTGTACTGGCGCTGACGGTGTTTAACTCTGTTTTCCATGATGCTTTGCTTTAAAAGTTGGTCACGAGGACTTCGTTGAATTTCTTTATGCTGTTGTCATTAAAACTGATATAGTTGCTCTTAATAGAATGACTGTTGTACCGGGCTGACCAGTCGAGGAATATGTCGTTGGTCTTCCCCTTGTAATGCGTCACGTTGGAAACCGCGAAATGCACGTTCCTGGCATTAAGTGCGTCCAACAGGTTCAGCAGTTCTTCTTCTGTCCGGGAATCCCACAGCTTGTTGTACTCACTGAAAGTGATAAGATATGGAGGGTCTAAATAAACCAAGTCGCCCTCTTTGAAGTCTATGCCGTTCAGGAAATCCCGGAAATCAGTGTTAAACCAGTTCACCTGTTTCTTTCTGAGTATGGAGAAATAATCTTCCAGTGCGTTAAATGTGTTTTGGTTAAAATCAACATTGCCGACGGGAAGATTGAAATCGCCGTTCTTGTTAAATCTCAGCATCCTGTTGAAGCCGTAAATCAACAGCGCATACAATAGAACAATATCTTGCCTGTCGCTACGGTTGTAATCCGTTTTCATTCGGGTGTATGCTTCCTTATTGTATTTGGCGAAGTAGGATTTAGGGTAAGCCTTTCTCAATTCTTCCGGCACGGTGTTTTCTTTGAAAGACAAAGACAGTCCGTATCGCCCGACAATGGCGAATAGCGCACTGTAAAAATCTTCCTTATGTCTCACATAGTCGCACAATGTGCGGTGAATGGAAATCACGTTTGAATCAATGTCGTTCAGCAGATAACTTTCAGCCTCTACGTTCATGAATACAGAACCGCCACCCACAAACGGCTCGATGAACCGGTGGATGTGGTCAGGGAAATAAGTCTTTATCTCCTTGATCAGCTTATATTTATCTCCCACATAAAACAGGGGCGAACGAGCGGTTCCGTTTTTCATTGTC
>CAVHWJ010000343.1:0-2703 GCA_963639565.1 uncultured Prevotella sp.
CTTTAACAATGCACAAAATTAGCGTTTTTTCTTTAATGATATGCACATAGTCAGATAAAAGTATTAACTTTGTGCGCTTTTGATTAAAAAGCGACATTAAGATATTAGTAAAAAACAAAGTTAAGGTAAATGGACAAAGTAAGTTACGCCCTCGGTTTGGGCATCGGCCAGCAGCTGGCCCAGATGGGCGCATCAGACCTCTGCATCGACGATTTCGCAGCGGCAATAAAGGACGTGATTAACGGTAAGGAACTCAAGGTTTCCCACAAGGAGGCGCAGGGCATTGTGCAGGACTATTTCCGCAAGCAGGAAGAGCGCATCAACGCGCAGCGCGCCGAGCAGGGCAAGGCAGCAAAGGCTGAAGGCGAGGCTTATCTCAAGGAGAACGCCAAGAAAGAGGGCGTGGTGACGCTGCCCAGCGGCTTGCAGTATATGGTGCTCAAGGAGGGCAACGGCAGGAAGCCGAAGGCCACGGACAAGGTGAAGTGCCACTACGAGGGCTTCCTCATCAACGGACAGGTGTTCGACAGCAGCGTGCAGCGCGGCGAGCCGGCGGTGTTCCCCCTCAACCAGGTGATTGCCGGGTGGACCGAGGGTCTGCAGCTCATGCAGGAGGGCGCGAAATACCGCTTCTTCATCCCCTATATCCTGGCCTACGGCGAGAGCGGTGCCGGCGGTTCGATACCTCCCTTCGCCACGCTCATCTTCGACGTGGAGCTTATCGAGGTGATGTAACGCGGCAGGGATTACGCCAACAACAGGAAATTAATAAAAAACAAAGATAATGAAGAAAATCACAGTACTCGCTGCAGCAGCCGTGGTTGCCGCAGGTTTCGCTTCGTGCGGAAAGTCAACCCCCAAGGCTGACCTGAAGAACAATGTAGACTCGCTGAGCTACGCCATCGGACTGACGCAGACCCAGGGACTGAAAGACTATCTCGTGTCGAACCTCGGCGTTGATACCACATACATCGACGCATTCATCAAGGGTCTCAACGAGGGCGCAAACGCCGGCGACGACAAGAAGAAGGCCGCCTACTACGCCGGAATTCAGATTGGCCAGCAGATTTCAAACCAGATGCTCCGCAGCATCAACCACGAACTCTTCGGCGAGGATTCAACCAAGACAATCTCGCTCAAGAACTTCATGGCCGGCTTCATCACCGGAACAGTGGGCAAGCCGGGACTTATGACCTACGACCAGGCAGGACAGGTGGCACAGGCCAAGATGAAGGAAATCAAGGAGGAGTCGATGACTAAGCTCTACGGCGCATACAAGAAGCAGAACGAGGCTTTCGTGGCGAAATACAGCAAGGGAGCCGACGTGAAGCCCCTCGGCAAGGGCGTTTATTACAAGGTGCTCACCGAAGGCAAGGGCGAGACTCCCAAGGCTAATTCCCGCGTAAAAGTGTATTACGAGGGCAAGACAATCGACGGCAAGGTGTTCGACGGCAACTTCAAGGAGAAAGAGCCGGCAGCGTTCCAGGTGAACCAGATGATACCGGGCTTCTCTGAGGCTCTCGCACACATGCCGGCAGGAAGCGTATGGGAGGTTGTGATACCGCAGGACCAGGCCTACGGCGCGCGTGAGGCCGGCGACATCAAGCCGTTCTCAACGCTTATCTTCAAGGTGCAGCTCGTCAGCGTGGAGAAGGAGACGGCTGAGAACGCCAACCCCGCCGGCGGACAGCAGCTCACTCCCGAGCAGGAGGCCAAGATAAGGGCGGCAATGGAGGCAGCCCAGAAGGGTCAGAAATAACACGGCTTTTTTCTTTGGCAGAAATAATACAGTTTTATTTTTATTCATAAAATGAAAAAGACATTATTTGCGGCTCTCGCCCTTGTGATGGGCGGAACGCTGACCACGGCAACCGCCGCCAAGAAGGACAAAAAGGACAAGAAGGCCGACACCAAGGTGGAGGCCGTGAAACTCGACACCAAGGCCGACTCGCTGAGTTACGCCGCCGGAATGTCGCGCACCGAGGGTCTCATGCCATATCTCAAGCAGAGCTTCGGCGTTGAGGAGAAGGACATGGCTGATTTCATCGCTGGCTACGAGAGCTACGTGAACTCCGGACGCGACGCAAAGGCGATTGCCTATGCCGCCGGACAGCAGATTGCGCAGATGGCAAACGAGAGGATGCTGCCGTATCTCAACAAGGAGTTCAAGGACAGCAACGACAGCGTGAGCGCGCCGCTCTTCAACAAGGGTTTCGTGGCTTCGCTCAAGAAGGACAACTCCGTACTTGCCGACAGCGTGGCGAAGCCGTATTTCGACAACGCCGTGAAGGCGAACATCGAGGCTCTCCACATGAAGACCAAGAAGGCCGGGGAGGATTTCCTCGCCGCCAACGCCAAGAAAGAGGGCGTGGTGACACTGCCCAGCGGTTTGCAGTATAAGGTTCTCACCGCCGGCACGGGCGACAAGCCCAAGTCCACCGACCGCGTGACGGTGAAATACGAGGGCAAGACAATCGACGGCAAGGTGTTCGACAGCAGCTACAAGCGCAATCCGCCAACCTCAACCTTCGGCGTTACGCAGGTTATCAAGGGTTGGACAGAGGCTCTGCAGCTGATGCCCGTTGGCAGCAAGTGGGAGCTTTACATCCCCTACGACCTTGCCTACGGCGAGCGCGGTGCCGGCAACGGCAACATCAAGCCCTACGACGCCCTCATCTTCAACGTGGAACTCGTAAGCATCGA
>CAVHWJ010000344.1:0-2685 GCA_963639565.1 uncultured Prevotella sp.
TGTTCCAAAAGTCCTTTTCTGTCGGTTGTCTTTCTCCTGCGGCAAATCCGTTCTCAAAATTTAAGTTAAAACAAAACAATAATAGTGATAGAACGGACTAAATGCGAAGATTAATGTCTAATTTTGCACGGTGAAAACTGAAACAGCGGTTTGAGTTTTCGGATACACGCTGTTTAGGGTGATATATAATGTGATATATATAATAAGGTAACTGAGTAACAGATAAAAGTTAAATATTTGAGAATAGGTATGAAAAAAAGTAATCTTTTTATTCTGCTTTTCGCCGCCGCGCTCACGGTAGCGTCGTGCGGCAGCAAGCAGAGCGGTAAACCGAATTTCGGCGACGACGAATATGCGGTGAGAACAGTTAGCGGCCAGAACACAGAGCTGCAGACCACCTATCCCGCCACGGTGAAGGGTGTGCAGGACGTGGAGATACGTCCGAAAGTCTCAGGCTTCATCACGAAACTCTGCGTGCATGAGGGACAGACGGTGAAGAGAGGCCAGCTGCTCTTCGTCATCGACAACGTGACCTACGAGGCCGCGGTGCGCCAGGCAAAGGCCGCCGTGAACTCCGCCAAGGCACAGCTCAACACGGCCAAGCTGACATACACCAACAACGAGAAACTCTTCAAGAACAACGTAATCGGAACATACGAGCTGCAGTCGGCAAAGAACGCCCTGGAGTCGGCATACGCCGCTGTGGCACAGGCCGAGGCCAACTACACGTCGGCAAAGCAGAACCTCGATTTCTGCTATGTGACCAGTCCGGCCGACGGCGTTATCGGTGACCTGCCCTACCGTGTTGGCGCGCTCGTCAGTGCGTCGAGCCAGCAGGCACTCACCACGGTGTCTAACATCGGTTCTATGCAGGTGTATTTCTCTATGACAGAGAAAGACCTCCTCGAAATGACAAAGGGCGTGGGCGGCATACACGCTGCCATAAAGGACTATCCGGCAGTGAAGCTCCAGCTCGCCGACGGCACAATCTACGCCCACGAGGGCCGCGTGGCGACGGTGAGCGGCGTTATCGACCCGACGACGGGAACGGTGTCAATGCGCGCCGATTTCCCCAACCCCGAGCGTCTGCTCAAGAGCGGTGCGTCGGGCAGCATCGTGGTGCCTCACCACGCTTCTTCGGCAATCATCATCCCGCAGGACGCCGTTTCGCAGGTGCAGGACAAGTGCTTCGTTTACCTGGTGGGTTCCGACAACACCGTGAAATACTCTCCGGTGACGGTGAACTCCAACAACGACGGCAAGAACTACATCATCGAGAGCGGACTTAAAGCCGGCGACCGCATCGTGATTAACGGAATCTCAGCCCTCACCGACGGACAGAAGATTACGCCTATCACCGAGGCGCAGTATCAGGAGAAGCTGAAGAAGACCGAGGCCATGGGCGCCGACCAGAGCGACCTGGGCAAACTGAAGAAGGATTTCGGAAAGTAAAAAAACTGAGGGGACAACCCATTAGCGGACTGTTCCCCCGAAAAGAAAAAAAGCAAAAGAAATGAGATTAGATACATTTATAAAGCGCCCGGTGCTCTCCACCGTGATCTCTATCTTAATAGTGATCTTAGGTGTCATCGGACTCGTGTCGCTGCCTATCGAGCAGTACCCGAACATGGCGCCGCCTACCATCATGGTGCGCGCCTCATACACGGGAGCAAACTCCGAGACGGTGCTCAACTCCGTGCTCGCCCCGCTGGAGGAGCAGATAAACGGTGTGGAGGGAATGACATACATGACCTCATCAGCCACCAACGACGGTTCGGCAACCATTACAGTGTATTTCAAGCAGGGCATGGACCCCGACATGTGTCAGGTGAACGTGCAGAACCGCGTGTCGCAGGCTTCTGCGCTGCTGCCGGCCGAGGTGACGAAGGCCGGTGTGACGGTGGCGAAGCGACAGTCGTCCACGGTGATCCTCTTCGGTCTTACGTCCGACGACGACCGCTACGACGACGAGTTCCTCTGCAACTACGCCAACATCAACGTGGTGCCCGCCATCAAGCGTGTGAACGGTGTGGGCGAGTGCCAGGCTTTCTCGCAGAAAGACTACACCATGCGCCTGTGGATCGACCCGGTGAAGATGAAGAGCTACGGACTTATCCCCTCCGACCTCACCGGTGTGCTCTCGCAGCAGAACATCGAGGCCGCCCCGGGTTCGGTGGGCGAGCAGAGCGATAACCAGTATCAGTACACGTTCCGCTACAAGGGCCGCCTGAAGACCCCCGAGGAGTTCGGCGACATGATTATCTCCTCAACGCAGGACGGACAGACAATCCGCGTGAAAGACGTGGCGCGCGTTGAAATGGGCGCGCTCTCATACACGGTGGAGTCAAAGAACAACGGCAAGTCGTCTGTCACCATGATGGTGACCCAGACCGCCGGCTCAAACGCCACCGAAATCGCCACCAACATCAAGAAGCTGCTGAAGGAACAGGAGGCCGTGCTGCCTCCGGGACTGCACTTCGACGTGATGCAGGACGTGACGGAGTTCCTCTTCGCGTCTATCGAAGACCTTGTGAAGACCCTCGTCGAGGCGTTCATCCTCGTGTTCATCGTGGTTTACATCTTCCTGCAGGACACGCGTTCCACGCTCATCCCGTTGATAGCCGTGCCGGTGTCGTTGATTGGTACGTTCTTCTTCCTCTACGTCTTCGGCTTCTCGCTTAACCT
>CAVHWJ010000345.1:0-2665 GCA_963639565.1 uncultured Prevotella sp.
TCTCGCCGGAGGAAATGACCGACGCGCTGCCGCTGCTCTACCAGAGCGGCTACCTGACCATAAAGAAATACAACCCGATGTTTCAGGAATATACCCTCGGCATCCCCAACAAGGAGGTTCGCGACGGCTTGCTCAACTCCATGATACCCCACTACGTGAACCCGCGCCGCGCCGACAACGACGCTTTCCTCCTCGGTTTCTGCAAGGCGGTGTACCGCGGCGACATCGAGGCTGCGCTGGAACACATGCGCACCTACATGGCATCAATCCCCTACGACTTGGAGAACCATACGGAAAAGCATTTCCAGACAATCTTCTATCTGATGTTCAGTTTCCTCAACATCTACATCCGCACGGAGGTGAAGAGTGCCGTTGGCAGGGCGGACGCCGTTATGCACATGCCCGACACTGTATATGTGTTCGAGCTGAAAGTGGACAAGAGTGCCGACGAGGCTCTTGCGCAGATAGACGAAAAGGGCTATATGCTCCCTTATCACGCCGACGGCAAGCGTCTCGTTAAAGTCGGCATCAGCTTCGACAGCAAGCAGAGGACTATCGCGGAGTGGAAAATCAAGGAGGATTGAAAGCCTCCAAAAGGAACAAGGGAGATACGCCCGACTAAAGTCGTATCTCCCTTGTTTCCTGTATATTATTTCTAAATCACATCCGGTTAATGCCTGACGGAAATTTTTGCCGAAGCGACTTTCTCGCCATCATACACCTTTATAATGTAGATGCCGTCGTTGATGTTTGAATTGCTGACAACATTCCATTCGCCATCTGCCATTTGTGTTCCGGCAGCAATGAGGCTTCCTGTCATGTTATACACCTTATAGACGCATTTGTTGTTGTCTCCGGATATAGATAGCAGCAAACCGTTGTCTGTTCTTACACCGATTTTCAAAGCCGCGCTTTTAGCGTCCTGCACCTGTTGGATTGCCGAAACTGCTGAGGTCTCAAACTCCTGTGTCTCACCATACGTCGTGCCTTTTGAGGTCTTGGCGAAAGCCCTGCAACTGTATTTCGTTCCGGGAGTGAGGTCTGTAAGCTCAACTTCCATACGCTGACCGGTTGCGGTAACTGTCTGTCTGTCAGCGGTAGCCTGTCTCGTAACGGAAGAGCCTTCGCTCCAATATTCAAATCCCTGTTCCGTTATGTCATCAGAGCCTTGAAGCACAACACCTTTTATTGTCGCGGAAGACTCTTGCACCGCGGCGACTTTATACGTGTGAACAGTCGGTTCAAAATAGCTGAAGTCACTTGGGTCAAAAGTCACCCAGTCACCGTAATAATATGTCTCGTCGGCCGTTTTGTAAAAGGTTCTGACCTTGTAATAAGATGTGGATTGAAGGTTTTTGATATAGCCTTCTATCTTTCCGTCATACACAGTGGCATACGCCTCATTGGGTTTAAGAGAACTCGGGGCGTCGTATTTTATCCACTGGAATCCCACCCTTGTTTCTTCATCACTGATATTTGTTTCAGCTGCAACAATTGCAGATGTATTTGAAACGCATTTGGGTTGAAGCGTCTTTAACGAAAGTTCAGAGGTCGTAAGTCCAAAATTCTCTGTCTGTTGCCCGCCTTCTGTCACAACAGTAAAAGCTATATTATAATACGTACTAGGATGTAGCCCCGTAATATTTAGAGTGTCCCCGACCACAGAAATTTCTTTGTTGTTTACGCTTTCAAACTTGGCTTGCTTTAAAGTAAAAGGATAAATGAGGTATCTACCTTCGCAATATAGAGTCGTTGGTGTCTCAGTCACATTTCCTATACCGACACTGAGGCCTGCTGTAGTAAAATGAATTTGCTTACCATAAAATTTCCCCCCATCACCATAGTCTATATACGGTGTGAAATAATAATTAAAGTCAGGATACAACCCTGTAATTTCTATTTCTCCTTTCAAGTTGTAACGGTCTTCGCGCACCGATGCCTCGTGTACTTCGCGATAAAGGTCAAACTCAACCCCCATGGCAGTGGGTTGAAGTTCATCCTCTATTTTATCAGTTTTCAAATATATTGTAACGCCTGCTCTACCCACATGGTAATCATAACATATAGCTTCCGGTTTTAACGTATTTATCGGGCATACCACCTTACTTTCAGTTTCACCGTTTTGCACTAACAAGGTGGCGTCATACTCCTGTGCCGGCTTTAAATTTATTATGGTGTATACGCCCTCTTCATTTGGGATTATTTCCTTGTCGTCAAACATAACTTTTAGTAATGCAGCTCTCGATTGAGGGTGGCTAATATCTTTTAACTTAAATGAAACTGACGATACTTTCTGTTCAATATACGATGCTGTATAATAAGGATTTTTTATTTCGACCGTCTTATCAACAGAAAATTTATTATTGTAAGAATCCAAAAAATTCTTATAGGCGTATAATATACGTCCTCTTATAGTATTATTCCCAGAACGACAGTTTCCCAGTATTACTATAGTTTTTAAATAACAACTAGAAAAAGCATAGTCACCAATTGACGTAACACTTGCCGGTATTATAATATCAGTCAGTGAAGAGCATCCAGAGAATGCGTACTTGCCTATTTCTGTCACACCTTTCGGTATAGTGATTGAAGACAGGGAAGTACAGAAATAAAAAGCATAGTCGTCAATCACCGTCAGGTCATCTGAAAGATATACGTTTTGTAT
>CAVHWJ010000346.1:0-2650 GCA_963639565.1 uncultured Prevotella sp.
GCGACACCGAGTCGGCAGGAACGTGGGAGATAAAGAACCTCTACGTCAAAGGCACCAAGTCTGCCACCTCTATCTCCAAGCCCGCCACGGCAGACCGCAACGCCGTAACCTTCTACACCATCGACGGACGGCAGCTCCAGGGCATCGCCGGCTACAACGGCGTTGTGGTTGTGAAATGCGGCGGCAAGACGTGGAAGGTGGCAAAGTAAACCTGATACACGAATAAGATGCGTGGGATTTCCTTAACACGCCTGAAGACAACCCTTGCGCTTGTCATTGTCGGGATTCTCCTCCCGGCAACGGCAAGCGCATTGTCTTCTCCCGGCTTTTCGCCCAAAATACGCCATTTCACCGAAGCCGACGGACTGCCGCAGGGCATCGTCACCTGTGTAACGCAAGACAGCCGCGGCTACGTGTGGGTTGGCTCGTGGAACGGCCTTAGCCGCTACGACGGCTACACCTTCACCAATTTCAAGGCGCGTCCCGGCGACAACTGTCCGCTCGCCACCGGCCGCATCTTCTTCGTGCGCGAGGCCGAGGGCGGAAACATCCTCTGCAAATGCGAGGGCGGCTACTATCTCTTCAATACCGCCGAAAGGAAATTCGTAGCCCTCAACGGCAAGACATCCGACAGCGGTGACCGCTTCCGTCCCACGCCTTGGCAGACCGCCCTTGTCAATGGCCTCCCCGAATACAAGGGCAGGGAAACACATATTTTATATAAAGACCGTCAGGGCGGCTACTGGATATTCACCCACCGCGGACTCGACCGCCTCACCTTTGAGCGTGACAGAATATCCCCCGTGAAGACCTGTTCCGTGGGCGAGGAATTTGTGCGCACAATCTTCCGAGACGCGAAAAACCGCCTTTTCATCGCCGACAAGAACGGTTTTCTGCGTCTCTACGCCCCCGACGGCTCGCTCTTGGGCTACGTCACGCCGGACGGCAGCATCACCAAGGCGCGCACCCCCTTCGGGGCGAATGTCTATTCCATGTTCCAGGACTCAAGGGGATGCCTTTGGGCAGGAACGAAACCCAAGGGGCTTTTTAGGCTCGAAGAGGCAAAAAACGGCGGTTTCACCGTAAGACACTTCGTCAAGACGGACAATCCCTGTTCGATAAACGATAACAGCATCTATGCGATAAGGCAGGACCGTTTCGGCAGAATACTCGTGGCGACTTACGGCGGCGGACTGAACATCATCGAGGATCCGTGGGGCGAAAACCCCCGTTTTGTGAACCCCTCAAACGGTATGCCGCAATACCCCAAGGACGCGATGTATATCCACGACATCCTCCTTGCGCGCGACGGCACGCTGCTCATAGCTACAAGAAACGGACTTTTCGCTTCGCCGCTCACCCGAAACGCCGGAAAAATGGCGTTCACCCGGTACAAACGGCAGTCGGCAGACCCGAACTCCCTCAGCGACGACCAGTGCATGGCTCTTCTCCAGTCGCGAGGCGGAGCGGTGTATGTGGCTACCTACGCCGGGGGACTTAACATAATAAAAAATGGCACAAACCTCGCGAAAAACATCGGTTTCACCGCTCTCACCACCGAAAACGGCATGGCTTCCGACGTGGTTCTCAATATGTGCGAGGACAAAGACGGTATGCTGTGGATTGTCTCCGAACACTGCATAATGAAATACGACCCGGCTAAGGAAACCTTCACCAACTGCTCCGGCCGTCTCTTTTCCGGCGGCTTCACCTTTTCCGAGGTGCGTCCGCTCTGCAACGCCGCCGACGGCACGATGCTCTTCGGCACCACGCAGGGACTTCTCAGCGTACACACCGCCGACATGGCGAAGAGCCGCTTCAAACCGAACATCGTTTTCGACGCTCCGCCTGTCATGGAACTCTCGCCCGAAGAGCGTAGCGTCACCGTGCGCTTCGCCGCCATAGACCTCAACAAAAACGAACCCATACAATACGCCTATATACTGGAGGGCGTGGACAGCCAGTGGATGTACACCACCGAAAACCGCATCAACCTCACCAACATCCCTGCTGGCGAGCACCGCCTAAGGGTGAAGTCCACCAACGGCGACGGCGTGTGGGTGGACAACGAGCAGTCCGTCACAATCAGCCGCACGCCCTATTTCAACGAACGTCCCGTGGCGTGGATGATTTACGGCGCGCTGCTGCTCCTCGCCGTGCTGCTTGCCGTGAAACTATACCGCTACGTAAGGGGGCTGGAGCGCGAAATCAGCGAACTGAAGCTCTCGCGCGACGAGAAGAAGGAATACCTGCGCATGAAGCTCGGCGACATTATGAGCGGCTCTAACGCCCCCGGCGACGCAAAAAACGGCGGTTTCATCGGTGAAACAGGTTTCAAGGACAAGGTGGCGAAGATTGTTGCGGAGCACATCGCCGATGCCGACTACGACGTGAACACCTTGGCCGGCGAGATGTGCATGAGCCGTTCGTCGCTCTATGTGGCGATGAAGCGTGAGCTTGGATGCACGCCAAACAACTACGTCCTCGGGCAGCGTCTCAAGGCGGCATACGCCATGCTCACTGCCGAAAAACGCCTAAGCGTCTCCGAAGTGGCTTACCGCTGCGGTTTCTCCGACCCCAAATATTTCAGCCGCTGCTTCAAAAAGACCTTTGACATCACCCCCTCCGAACTCCGTTCCGACGCATAGCT
>CAVHWJ010000347.1:0-2644 GCA_963639565.1 uncultured Prevotella sp.
TTGAACACGAATTGCCATAAATTATCCATGAATTTTCATAAATTTATTTTGTAAAGACTAATGTATTGCTGAATAGTTGTGAATAAAAATAACAATAAGATTAATAACAATAAATGCGCGTGAATGACGACACGCCAAACATCAGGATATGAAAAAGACAATTCTAACGGCAGCCGCCCTTTTGGCGATGAGCCTTGCGGCAACGGCAGCCACCGAACTCGACTCGGTGGGGCGCGACAGGAAATATGTGGAAACCATAGTGCAGAGGTCGCAGAAAGTGACCGATGCGCTGAAGATTACCGGAACGGAGAAGGGCAAACAGGTGCTCAACATCGTGGCAAACCGCTATTTCAAGCTAAACGACATCTATTCGGAGCGCGACAGCATCAAGGCGGTGGCGAAGACCTTGACTGGCGACGCCAAGAAGCAGAAGGCGGAATACGCCGAGGCGCAGAAAGACTCCAAGCTCTACCGCAGCCATTTCGGCTTTGAGGCAGACCTCTCGCTCTATCTCACCGACAAGGAGGTAGAGACGGTGAAGGACGTGCTGACATACAACGTGGTGAATGTGACCTACACGGCGCAGTGCGACATGATACCCACGCTAAAGGAAGAGGAAAAGGCGCAGATACTCGCCTGGCTCAAGGAGGCGAGGGAGTTCGCCATCGACGCGGAGAGTTCCAAGAAGAAGCACGAAGCCTTCGGCAAGTACAAGGGCAGGATAAACAACTGGCTCTCCAAGCGCGGCTACGACCTGACCAAGGAGCGGCAGGAATGGGAAAAGAGGGTGAAGGCGAGAGGCGGAACCCTGTAAAAGAGAACCTTACGCGTGGGACACAACCACACGCCATTAATAACGACATTAAAGATATATGAAAAACAAAAGACTACAAGGTTTCTTCCCCTCCGCGGGGGTGAAACTGGCGGCCGCGGCTCTCTCTCTCGCCGTGTTGCCCGCATGGGCGCAGAAAAACGGCATCACCGACACGGGGAAGAGCAAATTCGCCGTGGTGACTTCCACCCCCGTGGACGCGGTGAAATGGACCGGCGGCTTCTGGGGCGAACGCTTCGGGGTGTTCAGCGGCACTTCGGTGCAGAGCATGTGGGAGACGTGGAAATCCGACAAGGGACACGGCTGGAACAACTTTCTCATCGCCGCCGGCGAGAAGAAGGGCAAACGCCACGGACCGCCGTTCCACGACGGCGATATGTACAAGTGGCTCGAAGCCCTCACTGCGGTGTATGCCGTGAACAAAGACCCCGAGGTGGGCAAGATAATGGACCGCTTCGTGGAACTGATACGCAAGTCGCAGCGTCCCGACGGCTACCTCCACACGCCGGTTATCATCGCCGAAATGAACCGTCAGCAATCCGCCAAGGAGGAGGCCAAGGAGAACGAGACGATAGGCACGAAGGTGGGAACGGGCAAGGACGGGGCTTTCGGCAACCGCCTGAACTTCGAGACCTACAACTTAGGTCACCTCATCACCGCCGGCATCATGCACAAGAGGGCTACGGGGAAGACCACGCTCTTCGAGTGCGCCGTGAAGGCCGCCGACTTCCTCTATGATTTTTACAAGAGGGCTTCCGACGAACTGGCGCGCAACGCCATCTGTCCGTCGCACTATATGGCGATAGCCGAGATGTACCGCGAGACGGGAAATCCCAAATACCTTGAACTCGCCGAAAAGCTCATCGACATACGCGGAAAGGTGGAGAACGGCACCGACGACAACCAGGACCGCGTGCCGTTCCGCCAGCAGTATAACGCCATGGGACATTCCGTGCGCGCCAACTACCTCTATGCCGGCGTGGCCGACCTCTATCTGGAGAGCGGTGAGGAGCAGCTGATGAAGAACCTGGAGTCGATATGGAACGACATCGTTACGCGCAAGATGTACATCACCGGGGCGTGCGGCGCGCTCTACGACGGCACGTCGCCCGACGGCACTGATTACAAGCCCGACAACGTGCAGAAGGTTCACCAGAGCTACGGCCGCCCCTACCAGCTGCCGCACTCCACGGCGCACAACGAGACCTGCGCCAACATCGGCAACCTGTTCTTTAACTGGCGAATGTTCTCAGCCACTGGCGAGGCGAAATACACCGACGTGGTGGAGAACTGCCTCTACAACAGCATCCTCTCGGGCATCAGCCTCGACGGCAAGAAATACTTTTATACCAACCCGATGCGTATGTCCAACGACCTGCCCTATACCCTGCGCTGGCCCAAGGAACGCACCGAATACATCAGCTGCTTCTGCTGTCCGCCAAACACGCTGCGCACCCTCTGCGAGGCGCAGGACTACGCCTATTCCGTGGGCAAGGACGGCATCTATGTGAACCTCTACGGCGACAACACCCTCGACACCAAGATCGACGGTATCGGCGAGATCGCTTTGACGCAGACCACCGACTATCCGTGGGACGGCGCGGTGAGCCTTACCGTGGGCAAGCTGAAAGGAAAGAAGCAGTTTGCCGTGAAGCTCCGCGTGCCGGAATGGTGTACCGAGGGGGCTACGGTGACGGTGAACGGACAGGATGCCGGCGTTGAGGCCAAGGCAGGGACTTACGCCACGGTGAACCGCACTTGGAAGAAGGGCGACGTGGTGGCGATAAACATGCCGATGCGCACGCGCCTCGT
>CAVHWJ010000348.1:0-2637 GCA_963639565.1 uncultured Prevotella sp.
AGGCGGCGAAGCTCATTAGCATTGCCGCCGCGAGTGTCATTATTTTCTTCATTGTCTTTAGTTTGTGCGTGTTCCCGAACGGTCGCACGCAATGTTGTTCATACCGTTTCAACAGAACCGTTGTATGTTCTTTTGTCTTTGGGCAAAATGCCTACGAAAGGATGTCTTCTGCCGACAGTCCCATTATCATGGCTATACGGTTTAGGTTCATTCCCTCGGCAAGCATTGCTCTGGCTATCATCTTCTTTTCCGCTCTCGCTTCCGCACGACCTCGTTCAAGACCTTTGGCTTCGCCTTCGGCAAGCCCCCGTTTAAGTCCTTTGGCAAGACCCAGTTTAAGACCGCTGGCTTCACCCTCAGCACGACCTTCGGCAAATCCATCCATGTGGGCACCTTCAAGCACGCTGATTGTGTCGCGGTACTTTCGCAGTCCCACGTCATACTTCTCGCGTTCCTCACGTGAAAGCTTGCTCACGTCGGCTATCTCCTCAAGTTTCTTGAACACCGCGCTCTTGGCGGCCCAGGGCAGTCTTGTTAGTGTCTCCATATTTCTCAATGTATATATCCACCTTTCAAAATCATTCTCACATTCCTCCGCTTCCTTTGTGAACAGCGGCAGCTGGAGATAAGTCAAGCGCACCATGTCGGAAAATGCTGCCTTTGTCTCCGCGTCCGCCAATATCACGTCCGTGCGGAATTTCCTCTCAAAGTCCATCGGACAGAAATTCATGAACGCCACCATGTAGACGGCTGTAATGCCGTAATTCCACTTCGGTCCGCGTTCGCCCTGCCGGGCTATTGCTTCAGAAACATAGTATATGCTCCGGTTCTTGAAAAACGGCTGCGCCTTGTTCTGCATCTCCACCACGATGTTCTTGCCTGTGTCTGTCTTGCAGAAGATGTCGTATATCAGCGAGCGGTCGTCGTCAAACAGTGCCGGTTGCTCCTTGTCGAGAAACGTGATGTCCTCAATGTGCTCCAGCCCTTCGAGCAGGAGGTTGAGGAAATCGATTATCAGGGGCTTTGACACCTCCTGTCCGAATATCCGCTTGAACCCGATGTCGGTGAACGGGTTGATGAACTTTGGCGTGACGCTTTTTGATTTCATGTGTACAAAGTTATGAAGAATATTTTATTTGGCAAGCGAAAGCAGCCATTATTATACTCAATGTCCGCTGCCTATGTTTATACGCTTAAAGATACGTTCGGCATTGTCGAACGTTGATTATCCTGCCCAATATCCCCCATTCTTTGGTGCGCCGCGGAACTCGATTTTTCCCGTGTCGGAAAGGGCTTTCAGATGTCGCTGCACCGTACGGAGGCTTTTTTGCAGCCGTTTCGACAATGCAGGGGCATTGAGCCCGGGAGTGTCCGTTATTGTCTTGAGCAAAAGTTCTCCGACGTTTACACCGCCATTTACACCGCCGTTGTCCCCGTTTATACTGCCATTACTGTTTCTTACACCGCCATTATACTCGTTTATGCCGCCGCTGTCCTCTTTTAGGAAAGGCTGTTCTCCCCATTCTTTCGAGGCGTTGATGTGCAGGTAGCGGTTTTTCAAGTCCCATTTTTCGCCGAGCAGGAGGTTGCGGAAGAAGCGCACGAGATAGATTGGCGTATAGTCGATGTCTTTCTTTATGTTGCGGTAGTTGGCGCGCACGAGGGCGTTGCGGAAATACCAGGAGTGCAGGGCGAACATACGGTTGTCCACGTGGAATCCCAGCGAACGGAGATACAGTATTGCGAAGACGGCCGTGGCGCGGGTGTTGCCCTCGCGGAAAGCGTGAATCTGCCAGATGCCGGAGATGAATTTGGCAATGTGCTTTATCCGTTCGTTTTCATCAAGACCGTTGTAAGAAAACGCCTTCTCCTGTTCAATGTCCCAGTCGAGAGCGCGGCGCAAATCCTCCCAGTTGAGGTAGTTCACGGTGTCGCCTTCAAGTACCCACTCGCGCTTGGTGATGTCGTATGTGCGTATCTCCCCGGCGTGTTTGAACACCCCCTCAAAGATGCGTCGGTGCAGCGAAACGTAACCGTTGGTGTTGAAGGCGAAGGATTGCGATTTCAGTATGCGGGCGATGTTGGCAGACACCTTGTCCGCCTCTTCCTCCTCATCCTCTTTCGGCGTGCGTGCAGTCTTGCTCCGGTAGTAGGAGTCGATTAGGCGGCGGCTCTCTTCTACAGTAATCTCGCCCTCGATGTTGCGTTCCGCCACTTCGAGAAGATAAGGCGAGGGCTGCAAGCCGTCCACGGCCTGCAGTCCGATAGCAGTCTGCCAGTTGGCTGCGCTCTCCTGCCGTGACGGCTCTCCCTGCCTAAGATACTCGTCAAACGATGTGATGTAATTCTTCTCTTTCATTGTCATGCGCCTAAATATTTGTCGAGCACCTCACGCTTGCGGTTGGCGCAGCCGCTCATGGTTCCCATTCTTCATCGTATTCCTCCTCCCATTTTGCCGCAATATTCAGTCATGTCGTCCACGACGGAGGCGAACGACTGTGTGTGCAGATAGTCGTAATGCCGCTCCACGAAGTTGATGCCTTTATAGCGCAGCAGGTAGTTGAAAGCCTGTTTGAGCGTCAGACTGTGCCGTTTCCCGAACTCAGAGAGGAAAACCACCGTCCATTCTATCTTGTC
>CAVHWJ010000349.1:0-2624 GCA_963639565.1 uncultured Prevotella sp.
TTTTTGGGGAGAAACTGTTATATTTACTGCACTTTTCGGGTGTGGGAAACTTTAGTAAACGACTTTTTATCATGTGGAAATACTACGCATTGTTATCAGCATTCTTTGCCGCCCTGACGGCAATCTTCGCCAAAGTGGGGGTGAAAGACGTGAATTCTGACTTGGCCACGGCCATACGCACCACGGTAATCCTCCTCATCACATGGGGCATAGTGATTGCAGGCAACGTGCAGACGGAGATAAAGTCTATCACGGGCCACACGTGGCTGTTCCTCATCCTCTCGGGATGCGCCACGGGGCTGTCGTGGCTGTTCTATTTCAAGGCGATACAGATGGGCGACGTGAGCCGTGTTGCCCCGATAGACAAACTCAGCGTCGTCATCACCATCTGCCTCGCCTTTGTCTTCCTGAAAGAGCCTGTGAGCATGAAGACCCTCCTCGGGGCTGCACTCATCACGGCAGGAAGCATCGTTATGCTGTACAAATAATTCGCCGTAACCTTTCATATAATGAAGATAATTTGTTATTTTTGCAAATCTTATTTAAGGTTAGCGATATGACAAAGAACACTATGGCGACCAAGCTCCCACGGAAACTGGCACAGAAAATGGAGATTGTGGGCGAGCAGATAAAGCTTGCCCGGCTGCGGCGCAACCTCAGTATGTCACAGGTCGCGGAAAGGGCGACATGCTCCGAGGTGACGCTCAACAAGGTGGAAAAAGGCGCGCCCACGGTTTCCATGGGCATTTACCTGCGCGTGCTCTACGCCCTCCAGTTAGACGACGACATCCTGCTGATTGCCAAGGATGACCAACTGGGCAGGACACTGCAAGACTTGGGGATGAAAAACCGCAAACGCGCGACAAAAAGGAATAAGGTATGGACAAACTGATTGTTTTCGCGGATTTCGACTGGCTGGAGAAGCCGGAGGTTGTGGGGGAACTGTGCTACGAGAAGTTGCGCGGTTCGGACAGCTATGCGTTCCGCTTCGACAACGACTGGATTAAGCGTCATGCCGGCATCAAACTGTCGGACGACATCAGCAACTTTTCCGGTATGCAATACACACAGCCGGGAAAGGACATCTTCGGTTGTTTCTCCGACGCCCTGCCCGACAGGTGGGGAAGGACGCTGCTCAAGCGCAGGGAACAGCTGCTGGCGGAGGAAGAGAAGAGGATGCCAAGAAACCTCTCCTCATTTGACTACCTCATGGGCATCGACGACTTTTCGAGAATGGGAGGGTTCAGGTTCAAGAAAGACATGAGCGGCGATTTCATCAATGTCTCCCCCACCCTCAAAATCCCCCCTCTCACCGAAATAAGGGAACTCGTCTACGCCTCGCAGGAGATTGAAAGGTCGGAGGAGGAGAATGTGCTTCCCGAAAAGAAATGGATTGCCCAACTGCTTCAGCCCGGCACTTCGCTGGGAGGGGCAAGGCCAAAGGCCGGCGTGACGGACGAGAGCGGCAGACTCTGCATCGCCAAGTTTCCGTCGCGCAAGGATGACTACGACGCTGCGCTTTGGGAGCATTTCTCGCACATCTTGGCGAAGAAAGCGGGCATCAATGCGGCACAGACACGTGTGTTAGCAGGGCTTGGAAAATATCATGCCCTGCTCTCGCGCCGCTTTGACAGGACAGACGACGGAAGGAGAATACATTTCGCTTCCTCCATGTCACTGCTTGGTTTGAGCGACGGCGACAATGCGCAGGGCGGATATGGCTACCTCGACATCGTGGACTTCATATTGCAGGGTTGCCACGACGTGGAGAGGAACTTACGGGAACTTTACCGAAGGGTGGCGTTCAATATCTGCATCGGCAATTCCGACGACCATTTCCGTAACCACGGTTTCCTGCTCACCGCCAAGGGTTGGACGCTATCCCCTGCATACGACATGAACCCGACGCTTAACGAATATCAGAGTCTGCTTATTAACGGGACAAGCAACAGGGCTGACATCACTTTGCTCCTTGCCTCTTGCGAGGACTATATGCTGGACAGGAAAACAGCGGAAAGCATTGTCGGGAATGTCCAAAATGCGGTGAGGGACTGGAAAGCTGTCGCCGACAGCCTCCAGATACCCCAAAGGGAACAGGCCATGTTCCGCGAAAGGTTTTCAGCCAACCTGTAAATTTACAGGTCCAACCCTTTCAGCCATTTCTCCACTGCCGCCTTTGCCGCCGCACTGTCGTTTTGGGCGGTGTGTCCGTACATACCAAGCCCTTTTTTGAATGTCGCGCCCTTACAGGCCTTGTGTATCTCGTCCTCGTTGGAGAGGCCGCTGCCCTCGTGGGTGCAGAAGGATATCACCGTCTTGCCCTCCCACTGGTGCTTCTCGATGAAGGTGTAAACCTGCATCGGCGCGTCGCCCCACCATATAGGGTAGCCGATGAATATGATGTCGTAGTCCTCCACCTTGGCGTCGCCCTTGTACGCCGGGCGGGCGTTTGTCCCGTGCTCCTTCTTCGCCACTTCCGTACACTCGGTATAGTCGGCGGGGTATTCACTGACAGGTTCAATGTGGAAGAGTTCCGCCCCTGTTGCGTCGGCAATCATCCGCGCCATGATTTGCGTGTTGCCGGTCTTTACGTTGCCCACGCTGTAGTTCTCTCCGGCACGCGA
>CAVHWJ010000350.1:0-2616 GCA_963639565.1 uncultured Prevotella sp.
GGCTCGTCAATGCCGTCGAACACGGCTGCCATGCCTTTCCTTCCGTCGATGCCGGGACCAATCATCAGGCTCACTTCGTCGAGAAGACCTGCGGCAAGGAAGGCTCCGTTGATATGGCCTCCGCCTACAAGGGCGATGCGCTCCACGCCAAACTCTGTATTGAGCATATCCATAGCCTTTGCCATGTCTATGCGGCCTTTGCCTACGGCAATCCATGAGATGCCTTGTGCGTCGAGCGTATCGAAATATTCCTTAGGGCAATCCTCACAGGCAACGACGAGCAACGGCTGGCCATAGTGATTGTTGGCCGGCCAGCGCAGTTTGCCGTGGGTGTCTATGGCTACGGCATACCCCGGTTTCCCTTCGGCGGCTTTGCGGAAAGCCGTATGCCCGATGGGTTCTGCTGATGCCGCCACGAAAGGTTCGGGCAGTGCAAAGTGCATCTGCATGCTCACCCGTCCCTCGATGGTCGTGGGACAATCCAGTTGCTCCAACGCTTCATAGTAAGCGTCTGATGAGTCGATTTGTTCGGTCATGGCGCAGTCGATGCGCCCGTCCACCGATGCCATCATGTGGCAGATAATGTATGGTTTCATATTCTTTGTATTTTGTTGTAATTTCACGCTGCAAAATTACGAAGAAATATCCAAAGGTCTTGTAGATGTATTACGGATAGAATGATACAAATTACGGAAAAATGATATGGGATATTACTTTTCTATCAATTGATGCAGCATTCTCAAATAAAAGATGTAAATTTGTAGCCAAAATTAAATGACTGCAAATGCATACGAACAATATGAACAAACAAGACTATATATCAGGCGACAATGCCCCACAGTTTGTCACGTCAGACAGCACGGCATTTCCACGAGAATACGCCTCGTGGCTGAAGGATATTAAACTGCGCTATCGCCAGGCACAAATCAAGGCTTCCGTCAAAGTGAACACCGAGCTGCTGCAATTCTATTGGCAGTTGGGCAAGGACATCGTTGCCATGCACATAGAGGACCAATGGGGCAAGGGAGTAATGAAGCAACTGAGCCTTGACCTGCGGGCGGAATTCCCCGAACAGTCAGGTTTCTCACATACCAACCTGAAATACATCAAGCGGTGGTATCTGTTTTATAATCAGGAAAATATAATTGGTCAACAAGCTGTTGACCAATTTGGGTTCCCAATCTTGTTCGGTCAGATTCCATGGGGACATCACATTCATATCTTCACTCATTGTAAAAGAATAAACGAGGCGTTCTTCTACATGACAAAGACCGCGGAAGGCAATTGGAGCCGCCGAATGCTCGAAGATAACATGGAGTCGGACCTTTACGGACGGCAAGCCAAAGCCGTGACCAACTTCAGAGAACACCTGCCCGTAGCTCAAAGCAAACTGGCGGAGGAGTTGCTGAAAGCCCCCTACCAGTTGGGCTTCCTTACGCTACGGGAAGGTTACGACGAGCGTGACTTGGAGAATGCGATTGCCCAGAACATCACCCGTTTTCTGCTGGAGTTGGGGCATGGCTTTGCATACGTGGGGCAACAGATGGAGCTGCGCATGCCCGGCGGGCAGTCGTTCTTTCCCGACATGGTGTTCTATAACATCCCATTGAAATGCTACGTTGTGGTGGAACTGAAAGTGGTGGACTTCATCCCCGAGTTTGCCGGCAAGCTCAACTTCTATGTCACCGCCGCCGACAAGCTGCTGCGAGGCGAGGGAGACAATCCGAGCATTGGACTGCTCATCTGCCGCTCAAAGGACGACACGGTGGTGGAATGGTCGCTGCAAGACATCAACAAGCCCATCGGAGTCTCTTCCTATCAGTTGCAGGAAGTGGTGAGACGAACCATAAAGGAACTGGAAAGCAAAGCGAAACACGAGTAACGGTTCTGCCCGGTTGAACCGATGCACTGGTATTTACAACTTGTTGTATTCCTCGTCCGACACTGGCTCCAGCCACTCGTTAGGCTCTGAGCCTGGCTTGGTGTTCTCCACTGCCACGTGGGTGGCGAGGTGCTGGAACCAACTGTCCTTCTGCGCACCGTGCCAGTGCTTCACGCCCTCGGGAATGTCGATTACGTCGCCGGGGTTGAGGGCGATTGCCGACTTGCCCCATTCCTGATACCAACCCCTGCCCGACACGCAGATGAGGATTTGACGCGCGCCATGGTGGATGTGCCAGTTGTTGCGGCATCCCGGCTCGAAGGTGACGTTAGCCATAGGGAGAACCGTCTTCTCGCCCTCCGTCAGGTTCTTCGGGGCGACGCTTGCCAAGTGGCTGTCGCCGGTGAAATACTTGGCGTAGGCTGTGTTCGGGTCGCCCTTTGGCCAGGCACCGGCCGTGGCATCGGCAGCGTTGTCGCACTGCGACAGTCCCCTGTCGCTGAGATATTTCATCAGCTCGTCCACCTGCTCCTGCGTGTTGCCCATGCGCACCGCCCCCTTTTGGTGGGAGGCCAACTGCGGGGCAACGCCCTTGAGGGAAGCAAGGGCTGCGACGGTCACAATCTCGCGGTCGGAGGGCGAGAGCAGGTCGCCGGCGAAGATGTCGCCGAAGAGGTGGGACTTCAGATAGTAGTCGTCCTGCGGACAGAAATCATAGTCAAAGGGCTTGCCGC